>DAIBJA010000082.1 GCA_027420455.1 Clostridia bacterium
CAGGAAGGAGTAGTCGGCCATGCCTGACGAGATCACCCTCAGCGTATACCGCGGCGACAAGAGCGGCGGCCAGGAAGTCGAGTACAAGGTGCCGATGCAGACCGGCATGGTCGTGCTCGATGCACTGCACTTCATCCAGGCCCACGACGCGCCGGATCTCGCCGTCCGCTGGAACTGCAAGGCCGCGCACTGCGGCTCTTGCAGCGCCGAGATCAACGGCTCGCCGAAGCTTCTCTGCAAGACCCGCGTCGACGACTACGTCGGCGAGGTCATCCACGTCCGCCCGATGCACAGCTTCCCTGTGATCAAGGACCTTGTCACGGACGTCTCTTGGAACTATGAAAAGCTCAGGCAGGTACCTGCCTTCCAGCCTGCGATCAAGGCGCCGTTCACACTGCAGCAGCGGGACGTCGACCGTATCCAGGAGTTCCGCAACTGCATCGAGTGCTTCCTGTGCCAGAACATCTGCCACGTTCTGCGCGACCACGACGCCAAGGACCGCTATTGGGGCCCTCGCCTCATGATCCGCATCGCCGAACTCGAGATGCACCCCCTCGACACCGGCGACCGGCTGGACCTCCTGAAGGGCGCGGCGGGCGTCGGCATGTGCAACATCACGAAGTGCTGCACGGTCGTCTGTCCGCAGGGGATCGACATTACCGACAACGGTATCATCCCGCTCAAGGAGCGCGTCGCGGACGTCTACTGGGATCCGCTCGGCGGACTCGTGCGCAAGCTGCACAAGTAGACCCCACGTGGGAAAACGCCCCGGGCGGGAGGCCTGGGGCGTTTCCGGCTTGGGGGAGGCGGATTCCATGTCCGGGGAGATTCCTCGCGTCGTCGTGGTCGGTGGTGGCTTCGGCGGCCTTGAGGCGGCCAAGACTCTGCGTCACGCGCCGGCTGATGTCACGCTTTGTGACCGCAATAACTATCATTTGTTCCAACCGCTTCTTTACCAGGTGGCGACCGGCGGCCTCGCGCCCGGCGAGATCGCGGCGCCGATCCGGCGCGTGGTGCGCGGCCAAGCCAATATCTCCGTGCTGCTCGAGAACGTGGACGACATCGATCTCGAGCGCAAGGAAGTGGTGCACCGCGATGGCCCTATCCCGTACGACTACCTGATCGTGGCGACCGGTGCACGGCACGCCTACTTCGGTCACGAAGGCTGGGAGGCGGCAGCACCGGGTTTGAAGACGATCGAGGACGCGCTCGACATCCGCAGGCGGATCTACCTTGCGTACGAGGAGGCCGAGCGTTGCCCAGATCCCGGTCGTCTGCCTGGTCTGCTGGACTTTGTCGTGATTGGTGGCGGTCCGACAGGTGTCGAACTCGCAGGGGCAATCGCGGAGATCGCCCGCCGCACCTTGCGCCGGGACTTTCGCCGCATCGATCCCACCACGTCGCGCGTGATCCTGATCGAGGCCGGATCGAGGGTGCTGCCAAGCTTTCCGCCTGACCTCAGCCGAAGGGCCCAGGCTACGCTCGAGGCCATGGGCGTTGAAGTGCGTCTTGGCACGGCGGTGTCGGACGTGTCACCGGAGGGCGTACGTCTCGGCGACGAATGGATCGAGAGTCGGACGGTCATCTGGGCGGCGGGCGTCGAGGCGTCGCCGCTGGGGCGCTCGCTGGGCCCGCCGGCGGACAGGGCAGGGCGTATCGAAGTCCTGCCGGATCTTTCGCTCCCGGGTCACCCCGAGGTGTTCCTGGTGGGGGACCTTGCCCTGGCGCGTGGCGCCAACGGCGGGGTCATGCCGGGTCTTGCCCCAGTCGCGATGCAGGAAGGCCGGCTGGCCGCCCGGAACGTCATCCGGCGCATCGCGGGCCAGCCGACCCAGCCGTTCGTCTACCACGATCGCGGCGCGCTCGCGACGATTGGCCGCCGGGCGGCCGTCGCGGAGATCCGCGGCCTGCGTCTCACGGGCGTTCTCGCCTGGCTGACGTGGCTCTTCGTGCACATCCTCTACCTGATCGGCTTCGACAACCGCATCGCTGTCCTCTGGCACTGGGCTTACGCCTACGTGACGTTCGAGCGCGCCGATCGCCTGATCACGGAACCGAGGACCGCAAGGGCAGCTCCGCGCTAACCGAGCGGCACCCTGCCCTTCAGTTGGGCAGGGCTGCTGCAAGCCGTACCAAGCAAGGCCCTTGCGGCCGGGACCTGGTCCCAGACGTTCCAGTTCAGGACCCCCTGTACCTGGCCGTCCCGGACGTAGTAGACGACGCCGCGACGGTAGGGCTCGACCCAGTCGGCGTACGTCTCGAGCCTGCTGTCCAGCACGCCCACCGCCTCGAACCCGAGATCGAAGAGATCCGAGTAGAAGAGCGGGGCGTCCACGGCCTCCTCGCCCGCACCCGCCATATTGGCCCCTGCGACGCGGCCGCGGCTGACGGCGTTGTCCTCGTGCTCGACGCGCAGGGTCGTGCCGAGGGCCGGTACCGGGATGCGGGCGATGTCGCCGGCGGCGTAGATGTCCTGGTCACTGGTTCGTCCGAAGCTGTCCACCACGACGCCGTCCTGGACGTAGAGGCCGGCCGCCTCCGCGAGCTCGGTGCGCGGCAGGACGCCAAGCCCGGCGACGACGGCGTCCACCGCCAGATCTTCGCCGTTGCTGAGGCGCAGGGATACTTGGCCGTCTCCCGCGCGTGCTGCCTCGACGCCAAGGCCCGCCGAGACACGGACGCCCTTGTCCTGGTAGTAGCCCGAGACCGCCTGCGCGAGGTCGGCGGGCAGGATGCTCTCCAGGATGGCGGACTCGGGGAAGACCATGTGCACATCCTTATCCTGATCGCGTAGCGCCGCTGCCATCTCTGCGCCGATGAAGCCCCCGCCGATCACGGCAAAGCGCTTGCCCCGCGCAAGACGGAAGAGATTCAGGTAGTCGTCCAGGCTGCGGAGATATTGCACGCCGGCAGGGTCGCCGGGCAGGCGCCGCGGCTCTGCGCCGGTCGCCAGAAGAAGGCGGTCGTAGGTAAAGGATCGCCCGTCGTCCAGATGGATGCGGTGCTCCTGCGGTGCGATGGCCGTCACCGTCGCGTTCAGATGCTCCGTGACGCCGATCGCCGCAGGATCCTTGTAACGCCAGATCGTCTCGAGCCGCTTGCCCCGCCAGAGCCCCTTCGAGAGCGGCGGGCGGCTGTACGGCGGATAGCGGTCCTGGCTGAAGAGGCCGATGCTGCCATGGGGATCGTGACGGCGTATGCCTTCCACGGCGGCTGCTGCGGCCATGCCGCCACCCACCAGGATGTAGCGGAACGCGTGCATCATCGATGCCTCCTTGTGTGCGGATGCTTAAATTGGAACCCAGCTTTGGGCCATGTGGCAAGGAGATCTGGCCAAGTGGACGGAGAGAGATAGGTGACATGGCGCTCGCAGAGGGCGATCACCGCCAAGGCAAGTCTGTCCACCTGCAGCCGTGACCTCGCCACGAGGAGTCCGCTGCGGACGTGCAGAATGCCGCATCGCACAGGGATGGTGAACGGAGGCGTCAGAGATGGCCGTGGTCGTCACGACGGCGTTCGAGGTTGCGGGACGGGAGATCGGGGAGACCTTGGGTACGGTGTTCGGCGTCGTGGTGCGCAGCCAGGGTCTCGGCGGGAACATCCTCGCCAGCTTGCGCAGCCTTGGCGGTGGCGAGATCCACGAGTACACGAGACTTCTTGAGGACACGCGCCGCCAAGCCGTCGACCGCATGCTGGAGAACGCCGGCAAGATGGGTGCCGACGCGGTGGTGGCGATGCGCTTCGACTCGTCGGAGATCGGACAGACGATGACCGAGGTCGTCGCTTACGGCACGGCGGTAAAGCTGCGCTAATGCGCCCGGTCCCGAGGCCAGGCGGTTAGTGCGGCAAGCCCTCGGGAATCGCGTCGCGCCGACCCCAGATCACGGGAGAGATCATTTCGTAGCCCTCCCGCTGCCAAAGGTGTCTCTCTACCGTGGCCAACGCGAAGCGGGCAAAGCTGTCGCCTGCCGCCGCGCCCTTGCCCTTGAGGACCGTCAGAGCGAGCAGCGAGAGCTGACCGCGCACGGTTCCCACCTTCGGGATGGTCATCGCGACGGAACTGTAGAGCGGCAGGTCTTTCGGGTTCGCGAAGTCGAGTGCAGCCGGCAGTGCGATGTAGTGCAGGTGAAGTTGACGCGCTTGCGGCAGGAACGCCGACGCCGCGTCGAGACCACCCGCCTGGAGCTGGGTCGGCAGCCCCTCTTCGGAGAACACCTGCTGAGCATTGTCCCAGGCACCCAGGATACGTTCGGCCGTGCCTGCGGGCAGGTGATAGATCTTCTGTGCGAGCTGCACCATCAGGTAGAAGGTCTGGCCCTGGGGATCGGTGGCGGGGTTCGTGCGGCCGAGCCGCAGCCCTGGCGTCGCGAGCAGGGTGAAGAGGTCCGCCATCGGTCGTTTGCCCCGGGCAATGGCCTCGAACTCTGGCGCGTAGCGACTCCTCGGGTTGTACGCGACCACGAGCGGGCTCGTTGCGAAGCCGATGGCCCAAGTTGCGCGCGAAGCTCCGAGTGCGGCGATTGGCCCCGTACCCATGCTCTCGAACACGTCGGACTGGATCACGCCGCCCGAAAGCTCGTGGGCGAGGGCCCAGGAGCCGCCGCCGCGCCCCGCGTAGGCGACGCCGGTCGCCTTGGTGAAGGCAGGGCCGAGGACCTGGTCATTCATGTAGGCGAGCGAGCCCGCGTAGGCGACAGAAACCTGGCTGGGTGCGGACGCCTGCTTCGCGGGGCTCTGGCCGCAGCCGGCGAGCGTCAGGGCAAGGAGGCCAAGAAGGGCGGGCAGCGCAGGCCGCTTGTACAAGGGGAGAACCTCCAACAGAGGAGATGTCTCTACCTTAGTCCCACACAGCGCATCGGGCAAGAATCATTTACATCTACGTATGCTACACTTTGCATCAGGACCGGGAGGGATGAGGCATGGCGCAGCTTCGTAATCGCCTGCGCGAGGTGCGCATGGCCCACGGTCTGACACAGCAGGTCCTGGCGCAGCGTGCGGGTCTCACGCGCCAGACCGTAGGGGCCATCGAGGCTGGCGACTACGGTCCTAGCCTCGAGGTCGGCCTTCGCCTGGCCACGGCCCTCGACGTGCCCATCGACGACATCTTCTCCCTGCGCATCAAGGACACGCCCGACGCGGGGCTCTTGCCGCAGGCGGGGACGACGCGCGTGCTGTCGGCGGTGATCGGCGGCCGCGAGGTGCTGCGGGGGCTCGGACAGCTTGGCGCCTACCGCTGGCCGGCCGCCGCGGCGGACGGCCTGGCCGAGGTCGATGCCTACGGCGCCGTCTCCTTCGAGCGCTTTGGCGAGCGTCGCCAGGACACCGTCTTCATCGCGGGCTGCGATCCTGCCCTCGGACTGGTCGCGGATCATTTGCAGCGCCAGGGGACGCGCGCCTTCTGGTTCACGGCGGGAAGCGGCGCGGCGCGCGAACAGCTGCGCTCAGGGCGTGCGCACTTCGCCGCCGTGCATTGGACCGAGGGCGAGGAGCCGCCCGAGCCGGCCCCAGAGGTCGAGCGGATTGTCCTCTCGCGCTGGCAGATGGGCATCGTCGCGCGCCAGGGTGCGGAACTCTTCGAAGACGCGGGTGACCTGGCAAGGCCGGGGCTGCGGATCGTCAACAGGGAGCGCGGATCGGGCGCGCGGCGCCTGCTGGACCGCCTGATCGGGGAGGCGTCGTTGTCGCCCGCACGCGTCTTCGGCTACGACAGGGAACTCCCGGGCCACTGGGAGGTGGCCGAGGCGATCGCGCGCGGGAAGGCGGACGTGGGTATCGCGAGCGCCGCCGCCGCCGCGGCTTGCTCGCTCGCGTTCCGCCCGCTCACGGTGGAGACGTGCGAAGTGTGGTGGCGCGCGGAGACGACGGGCAAAGAGACCGTGGAGCGGCTCCTCGGCACGCTGAGGAGCGCCGCTTTCGGCCACGATCTGACGGCGTTCGGGCCGTTCGACACCAGCCGGACAGGGTCTGCGCCGGACAATCAGCGGGGCAGGGGATAGCGCCCGAGGATATCCTGAGCGAGGCTTGCCTCCGCCGTCGGCAGCGTGACGACGACCTCCTCGAATCCGCTTTGCCCGGGTCTTGGAGCGATGGCAAGACCCCAGACGGGGTAGTGGTAGCCTTTGACCGTGCCGTGGTAGGAGATGACGTAATCGGACAACCAATGCTCGGAGACGTCGGGTGTCGCTGTGGCGTCGGGAAGCACCACCTGCGGCGCGGGCAGGGCTCCATCTGTCAGGCTGACGACGCTGCAGCCGATGCACGGGGCCGTTTCGACTTCAACGAAGGCGGCAGGATCATTGGGGTCTCGGAGGCGCCAGATCGTGAAGCCGCCGCCCAGGCGCTGGTTCGTCTCCTGCCAGGCCGGCGGACCGTACAGGGTGATGCTGCCGGCCGCGTAGGGAACGACGCCTGGCTCTGTCGGATCCGGCACGGCCGATTGGCCGATCGGCAGTCCATACGCGAGATCCAGCCAGAGATCGGATCCGGCGGCCACGGAATACGTTTGCAGGCTGCCCGTTCGAGGGTCCATGACGTACGTGGCGTTCGGCGCCAGGATGCCCATGCGCTCGCCGGCCACGACGACACCCGCATTGGATGTCAGGTACTCGGGCGCCATGATGATCTGTCCCGTGCGCAGGTCGAGCATGCCCGCGCCGATGGTGGTCGCCGTGCCGGCGAGGTCGAGGGTGAAGCCGAGGTAGGGACCGGACGTGCCGACGAAGTGCAAGTCGGCCGACTGCAGCCCGGCGCTGGCCGGGATCTCGGCGACAAGCCTGCCGCTCCCTGCGAGGGGGCCGCTTCCGGGCGTCGGCGAGATCTCGACGGCGAACGGATGGGGCATGAGAAACGTACCGCCCGCGTCCTGGGCGTCGGCGTAGGAACTCCACACGAGGCCGTACGGCGTCAGGGCGACGTCCAGGCCGGGCGTGTTGGCGAGCACGGCCTGCGGCAGATAGGCCGTATATCCGTCGACGGCCACAGGGGTGCCGGCCGGGACGGCCGCCGCCTTGGCCGCGGTCTTGTGCGACACGGTCTTCTTATGCGCAGGCGCCGCGCTATGCCCGCCGCAACCGCCGAGCAGGGCCAATAGCACCGTCACCCCAGCGATTCGCCAAATTGGCCGATCCGTCATCGAATGCCTCTCTACCTTTTGCATGCACAACGCTAATTTGGACGATGGGGCTAATATAACGTAGACCCCAGCACTTGGCGAGTGGTGCGACCAACGCGCAGAGCGAACCTGTGCTAAACTGTGCAAGGAGTCGTCGGGCTGCCCGCTGGAGGCATCTCGTCATGCGCAATCGCTGGTTTCTGACGTTCGGCGGCATCGGCCTCGTGGCAGGCGTCATCCTCTTTCTGGCCACAGCATCGATCGCCGCGGCCTATCTCGCGTTGATCGGTATTGTGTTGCTTCTGGCAGGTTTCCTGGTCGGTCCGCGCTACCGCGCGGAGCTTACGGAGCCGCCTCCCGGCTACGTCTTTACCGGTGAGCGCTTCGTCGACCCGACCAGCAATCGTACGGTGGATGTCTGGCAGCATCCCGCTTCCGGTCAGCGCGCCTATGTACTGGCCAAGGATGCGAACGATCCTGAGCGGGGAAGTTGAAGCATGGGAGGATCCCTTTTGGCCCGCCACGATTCGCATGACGCCAAGATCCGCCGCATCTTCGGCGACATCGCGCAGGTCTACGATCCGATGAACCGCGTCATCACCCTTGGTCAATGGGGCAGGTGGCAGCGTCGGTTCCTCGAGTTGGTCGCGCCCGGACCCGGTGAGCGTTGCCTCGATCTGGCCACCGGCACGGGCGACCTCGCGATCCTTCTCGCCGGCATGCAGCCCGACATGCACGTGACCGGCCTCGACCTCAGCCGCGAGATGCTCGCCGTGGCCGAGCGCAAGGTTTCGGAACGCGGGCTTGCGTCACGCGTCGACCTCGTGGAAGGCAACGCGCTCGACTTGCCGTTTGCGGACGCCAGCTTCGACCTTGTCACCTGCGGTTTCGGACTGCGCAACTTTCCGGACCTGCAGGCGGCGCTCGGGGAGATGCGCCGCGTCCTGAAGCCGGGTGGGCGGGCGCTGTCGCTTGAGGTGTCGCGTCCGACCAGCCGTCTCGTCTTCTTCGGCTTCAAGCTCTTCTTCTACGGCATCGTGCCGGTGCTTGGCCGCCTCGCGGGCAGCCGCGGCGCGGCATACGCCTGGCTGCCGGAATCGCATCGCAAGTTCCCTGGTCGCGTCGTTCTTGCGGAGATGTACCGCAAGGCGGGCTTCACGGAGGTCAAGGCGTGGCCCTTGACCCTTGGATCGGTCGCAATTCACCGGGGGGTGGCAGCGCCATGAGGACGGGCTGGACATTCCTCGGCATCAGCCATCAAGGCACGGACCTCGACACCCGCGGACGACTGACCCTGGAACCGCATGTCGACGAGGTCTACCGCCGAGTGCTCGCGTCCGCGGACGAGGCGTTCGTCCTGCATACCTGCAACCGCAGCGAGATCTACGCCTTCGGCGTCGTCGAGGAGGTGGCTCCCTGCCTGCGGACGACCTTCGCCGAGGTGACGGGCATGGCGCCTGCCGTCCTGGCCCGCTACGCCTTCCGTCTCGACGGGCAGGACGTGGTGCGCCACCTCTTTATGGTGGCGGCGGGCCTTGAGGCCCAGATCGTCGGCGAGACGCAGATCCTCGGCCAGATCAAGCAGGCCTTCAATCGTGCCGCGGCGGCCGAGGCGGTGGGCAAGGAAGTCAGCATGCTCGTGCAGGCGGCCCTGGCCGCGGCGCGGCGCGCCCACCGCGAGACGGGCATGGACCAGCATCCCGTGTCGGTCGGCAGCGCCGTCGTCGCTCTTGCGAAGCGGTCGCTTGGCAGCCTTTCGGGCCGCAGCGTCCTGCTGATCGGCGCGGGCGAGGTCGCGGAGCTGTGCTGCCAGCATCTGCGGGAGGCGGCGGACGTCGAGATCGTGATCGCGAACCGCACGCGTCAGCGCGCGGCGAAACTCGCCAAGGAATTTGGCGGAACGTCCGTCGGCTGGGCCCAGATCGACGAGTGTCTCGAAAAGGCCGACATCGTATTGAGCTCGACGGGCGCCCCGCACGAGGTGCTCTATGCGCGCGACATCAAGGAGGCCATGCGCCGCCGGGGAGGTCGGCGGATGGTCCTCGTCGACCTCTCGCTGCCGCGCGACATCGAGCCTGGCTGCGCTACGCTGCCAGGGGTTGAAGTGCGCAACCTCGACGATCTTGCGGCCATCAGCCAGGCCCAGCGCCAGGAACGCCTGCGGGAGGCCGAGGCCGCGGAGGCCATCGTTCTCGCGGCCGCCACGGACTTCGAACGCCGTCGCTGCGAGCGCCAGGCCCTGCCCTTGATCCGCTCCCTGCGCGGCAAGGCGGAGGAAGTGCGGGATAAGGAAGTGCGGCGCGCCCTGCACCGACTGGGCGACCTGCCGGAGACGGAGCGGCAGGTGATCGAGCAGCTGGCGTCCCGCATCGTCAACAAGCTGCTCAACGAACCTACCCTGGCCCTCAAGGAGTGCGCCTTGCGCGAGGATGGCGAGAGCTGCCTGCGCCTCGCGGCCGATATTTTCCATCTGGATGGCCCGGACTGGCCGCAGGAAGCCTGATCAAACAGCCGGGAAGTCCCAGCGCGGGGCTTCCCGGCTGAGCCTGTCACCTAGGGGTGATTGAGTGGAGATTCGCATCGCCTCGCGGCGCAGCCCCCTGGCCAGGAGGCAGGCGGAGCTTTTCGCAGCCGTGCTCACCCAGGCGCGGCCGGATGTCTTGGTGCGCTACGTGACCGTGGAGACCGAAGGCGACATCCGGCAGGAAGAGTCCTTGGTCCGCATTGGCGGCAAGGGTGTCTTCACCCAGGAGATCGAGGCCATGCTGCGACGCGGTGAGGTGGACGTCGCGGTGCACAGTCTCAAGGACCTGCCGACGGGGCTCGCGCCCGGCCTCGTACTCGCGGCGCTCCTGCGCCGCGAGGACCCGCGCGACGTCCTGGTCGGCCCGCCGGGTCTCACGTTTGGCGCTTTGCCCTACGGCGCGAGGGTGGGAACGTCGAGCCCGCGGCGGCGGGCCCAACTCCTGCATCAGCGCCCGGACCTCAAGGTGCTCGAGCTGCGCGGTAACGTCGGCACCCGCCTGCGCAAGCTGGCGGACGGGCAGTACGATGCGCTGGTGATGGCTGCTGCGGGCCTGCTGCGGGATGGCCGCGAAGCGTCGATCGCCCAGTACCTCGCACCCGAGCAGATGCTCGGCGCGCCGGCGCAGGGCATCATCGCCGTGGAGGCCGCGGCCGACCGCAAGGATCTGCTCCCGATGCTGCGCCGCCTGAGCCACCCCCCGACCGAGCGCAGGGCGCTCTGCGAGCGCACGCTGCTGATGGAACTGGGCAGCGGCTGCACGCTGCCCGTCGGGGCCCTCGCGACCGCGCACGGGCGCAACCTGCGACTGACGGCGGGGGTGTTCGCCCCAGACGGCAGCACGGCCATCCGCGTCACGCTCGAGGGTGGCCACGCGGCGGATCTCGGCCGCACGGCCGCCAAGGAGCTTCTCCTGGGCGGGGCGGGGCGCATCCTCCGGGAGGCGGCAGGCGATGCCCGCTGAGATCTTCTACGCCTACTGGGACCCCGCCGCGACGCCGCTGCTGTCGGAGCTGCTCGATGCTGCGCCGGTGGTGGCGGCGGCCGGGGCCCTGCCGGCCGAACTCGAGCTGTACCTGCACCCCCAGGCGCAGAAAGTTTCGCCGCGGATCGCCATGCTGAGGCAGGAAGGAATGGTTGCGCGGCTCTACGGCGACGGCGAGGATCTGGCGGACGAAGCCGCCGATTTCGTGGCCCGGGGCCACGAGGCGACCACCTTGCCAACGCTCGGACCGGCCGGGCCCGAACTTGGGGCGCCGGTCCTCTACGGCCGCCGCGTGCTTGTGACGCGGGCGGCGGCGCAGTCCGGGGCGCTCCTGGGAGCCTTGCGCCTTCGCGGAGCTGCGCCCGTGCTTCTGCCGTCGCTGCGCATAGCCCCCGCGCTCGATCAGCGGCCGCTCGACGCGGCCCTGCAGCGCGTCGGGACCTACCGCTACATCCTCTTCACCAGCCAGAACGCCGTGCAGAACTTCTTTGCGGCCCTGGACGCCAAAGCGGTCGACGTGCGGCGCCTGGGCGACGCGCGCCTGCTCGCGGTCGGCGCGGCGACCGCCTTGGCCCTAAGGGCACGCGGCCTCGTGGCGGAGATCGCCCGCGTCGGCACCGCCATGGGACTTTCGTCCCAGCTCCATGGCAGGGTGCGCGTCGGGGACCGTGCCCTGCTGCTGGGTCCGGAGCCGCCGGATACGGCGCTCGTACAGGCGCTCTGGGACCAGGGCCTGCAGGTCGACACGGTCCCGATCTACCGCACCTTGCGCGGGGTGCCGGAGGACTTGGCGGCATCGCTGACGCGTGCGGGCGCTCCGGACGCGGTGCTCTTCTACAGCCCGTCCGCGGTCCAGGCGACGGTTGCCGCCCTGCCGCAGAGGTTTCTCGCCGAGGTGCCCGCCGTGGCGATCGGTCCCACGACGGGCGCCGCGTGCCTGGAACTTGGGCTGAAGGTGGCCGCGCAGTCCGAGACGCCGGGCCTTGCCGGAATTCTTGCGGCGCTGCGCCAGGTGCTGAACGATGCCAACGAATGATCTTCGAGGAGTGAGTCTCGTGGAACTGATCGAGAGGCCGAGGCGGCTGCGTCGCAGCCAGACGATGCGCGACCTGGTGGCCGAGACGGACCTACGCGCAAGGGACCTCGTCCAGCCGCTCTTTGTCGTCCCGGGCCAGGGGGTGCGCAGGCCGATAGCCGCCCTGCCGGGCCAGGAACATCTCTCGCCAGACGAAGCCGCGCGCGAAGCCGAGAAGATCTACCGCGCCGGCGTGCCGGCGATCCTCCTGTTCGGGATCCCGCCCGAGAAGGACGCACTGGGCAGCTGGGCCGCGCGGCTCGACGCGCCGGTTCAGGACGCGACGCGCCGGATCAAGCAGGCGGTGCCGGAGCTTTTGGTGATCGCGGACACCTGCCTTTGCGAATACACGGACCACGGGCACTGCGGCGTGCTGCGCCCGGACGGCATGGTCGACAACGACGAGACGCTGCCGCTTCTGGCGGCCGCGGCCGTGAGCCAGGCCGAGGCGGGTGCCGACGTGATCGCTCCGAGCGACATGATGGATGGCCGCGTGGCCGCGTTGCGCGAGGGGCTGGACGCGGCCGGCTTCACGCAGACGGCGATCCTCTCCTACGCCGTGAAGTATAGGTCGGCGTTCTACGGACCGTTCCGCGAGGCGGCCGGCTCCGCGCCGCAACATGGCGACCGATCAGGCTACCAGATGGACTACCGCAACGGGCGCGAAGCCTTGCGCGAGGCGAGTCTGGACGTCTCGGAAGGCGCCGACATGCTGCTTGTCAAGCCGGGCATGCCGTACATGGATGTGCTCTCGTCGGTCGCCCGCAGCGTCGGCGTGCCGGTCGGGGCTTACCAAGTCTCCGTCGAATATGCCATGCTGGAGGCGGCCGCCGAGCGCGGCTGGCTCGACCGCGACCAGGTCGTGCAGGAGTCGCTCATCGGTTTGAAGCGCGCCGGAGCCCGCTTTATCGTCACCTATTACGCGCACGAGTGGGCTAGGCGCGCTCTCGCACGTTGACGAGGGGGAGATCGCCCGTGCAGGTCGTGAGGATCACGCCACGCGGCTATTGCTACGGCGTCGTCGACGCCATGAAGCTGGTTCGGCAGGTGGCCGAGGACCCGAAGACGCGCAAGCCGATCTTCGTGCTCGGCCTCATCGTCCATAACCGCCACGCCGTCGAGGAACTCGATCGCTACGGCGTCGTTTCGCTCGATGGCGAGAACCGGCTCGAGCTGATCGAGCAGGTCCATGAGGGAACCGTCGTGTTCACCGCCCATGGCGTGTCGGAGGCGGTGCGCCGCCGCGCCGCGGAGAAGGGACTCGACGTCGTCGACGCCACCTGTCCCGACGTGACCAAGACGCACGACCTGATCCGCAACCTGGCCCAGGACGGCTACACCATCCTCTACATCGGGCGGCGCGGCCACCCGGAACCGGAAGGGGCCATGGGCGAGGCGCCGGATCACGTGCACCTCATCGAGACCGTGGAGGACGCGCAAGATCTCGATCTCAACGGCAAGAAGCTCGCGGTGGTGACGCAGACCACCCTGTCGCGCTGGGATACCGACGCCACGATCCAGGAACTCAGACGCCGCTACCCCCACATCGAGGTCTTCAACGAGATCTGCCTGGCGACGCAGCTCCGGCAGGAGGCCGCCGTGCATCAGGCCGAGAACTGCGATCTCGTCATCGTGGTCGGAGATACGCGCTCCAACAATTCGAACCGCCTCGTGCAGGTGGTGCGCGAGCAGGCCGGGCGGCCCGCCTATCTCGTCGACGGCGTGCACGAGATCGATCCGGCCTGGCTCGAAGGCAAGAGGACCGTCGGCGTGACGGCCGGCTCCTCGACACCGAGCCCGATCACCCGCGAGGTGATCCAGTACCTCGAACAGTACCCGGCCGGCGCGAGCGCCGATCCGGTGCGGGCCTGAGGCCGGCATGTACACGGCACAGGCGCTCTCCACGACCACGCCGCCGCGTCCGGGCCTCTGGTGGCTCCTGCCGCGGGAGTATGGCGCCTGGTCCATGCTGCTCACAGGCTACATCACGGCCGTGGCCGTCGCGGACGCGCTGACGCCGGCGGCGCTCTGGCTGCTGCCGGCGATGATCCTGCTGCTGATGGCGAAGGAGCCGCTGGAGCGGCTCCTTCGCGCAAAGGCAGGCGAGGCGCGCCAGCGCCTGCGCTGCCTTGGCGTTCTACTGGCCGAGCTCGTGTTGTCGGGACTCTTCGGCAGCCTGGCTGCGAGCAGCGCGCACAGCCCCACGATCTACATCATGCCGCTCATCGCGGCGCCGTTCTACGCCGTCGCGATGCTGCTCGGCTTCTGGGGCGAGCGCTGGCGCACCTTGCGGGAACTGGTGGCCACGTGGGGCCTCCTGCTCGCCGTTCCCGGCACCTGGATCGCCCTCGGCCTCCCCACGGACATGGCGATGTGGATCGTGTATCTCGGCCTCGTTCTGCACTTCCTCTACGGCGTCGGCTTCCTCCGCCTGCAGATTGTGGCCGCCCGCACGCACATGGAGGCGGCCGAGGTGCGACAGGGCACGATCCTGCTTGCGGGATCGGCCTCGCTGATCACGGTCGGCGTCGTGGTCGTCAGCCTCTTCGGCTACCTGCCGATCTGGGCGGCCGTACCGCTCCTGCCGCAGATGGTGCGCGCGTATCTCTGGCTCGGCAGTGGCCGGCCATGGCTGGAGATGAACCGCATGGGACGCCAGGAGGTGGCTCTCGCGACGGCGATCATGGTGCTCTTCACCTTGGTCGCGCACGCCTGAACCGCACCACCCGGGGGGACGCAGATAGTCAGTCCGGCAGGAAGGGCATGTCGTGGCCCGCGTTGCCGGTGTCCTTGGGCATGAACCACTGCAGGACGAGCGCAACCAGGGCGATTGCGAGCACCAGGATGGCGCCTGCGCGGAAGCCCTGATAGTAGCCGCCCTTCAGGGATTCGATCTCGAAGACGGCGGCGACGAGCGCCTGGCCGAGGCTCATGCCGATCGAGCGGCCCATGTTCAGGAGGCCGCCCGTCACGCCAAGGTGCTCGGGCGGGGCGCTGCCCATGACGGAACTGTTGTTGGGCGGCGTGAAGACGCCTGCGCCCGCACCGACCAGGGCCATCGCGGGTACGGTCAAGCCGAACGCGATGAGCGGCGTCCAGAGGTAGATGGCGAGCGATCCGACGGCCAGGATGACCAGGCCGCCGACGGCCACTCTGCGGTTGCCGAAGCGGTCCGCGAGCGTGCCCGCGAGGGGGGCCACCGCCGTCATGGCAAGCGCGAGAGCCATGACGAGGAGGCCGACGTTAGCCGTGGACTGGTGGCGGACCCACTCGAAGTAGTAGGGCGCGAGCAGCATGATGCCGTAGAGCACGCTGAACGAGAGAACGCCCAGCACGACCCCGCCGGTGACGTTGAGGATCTTGACGAGTTCCGGCTCGACGAGCGGCGTCGGCACAAGACCCTGGCGGCGGGCAAAGACGTACGCCAGCACGATGGCTATCGCCAACTCGACATACCAGAACTGATGTCCAGGCAGCGATGGATTCAGGGTGAGAAGCGCCAGCACCAGGACGACAGCCATCAAAACGGACGAAAGCACGTCGACGTGCGGCATCACGCGCCCTGACGGGTCCTTGGGCAGCGTGTAGGGAGCGACGATCAGGGCGATCGCGGCGATGGGCAGGTTGACGAGGAAGATGGCGCGCCAGGTGAACGCGGCGATGAGAAAGCCGCCCAGCACGGGGCCGATCGCCAGCCCCACGGCTTGCGCGGCGCCCTGGACGCCGATCGCGCGCCCCCGCATCGACGCCGGCACGCTGGACGTTACGATGGCGACCGAATTGGCTTGCAGCATGGCGGCTCCGACGCCCTGGACGAGGCGGGACACGAGCAGCACGCCGAGGCTTGGCGCGAAGCCGCAGCCCGCGGACGCGACGCCGAACACGATAAAGCCGAAGCGGTACATGCGCGAGCGCCCGATGCCGTCGGCCAGGCGACCCGCGAGCACGACGATCGTGGTGAGGACGAGGAGGTAGGTGAGGGAGACCCAGGCGATGTTGCTGGTCGTCGTATGGAAGTAGTGCTGCATCGTCGGGTTTCCCACGCTGACGATGCTGGCATCGATGGCGGCCATCGCGGCCCCGAGGCAGACGGTCGCGACGGCGAGCCACGGGCGTTCGGCAAGACCTGTCTCGACTTGAACCGCGTTGTTTTGCATGTCAAAGAGCATAGTGCATCCGAGGGGAAAGAAAAATGCTATAGTATCTTCGCCTTACCATAAGAGCACTTTATCGGAGTGAGGGGCTTGCAGCTCGGGCAGTTGCGCGTGTTCCAGGTGGTGGCAAGGAGCCAGACGTTCACTGCGGCGGCAGAGATCTTGGGGCGCAGCCAGCCGGCGATCAGCATGCAGGTGCGGGCGCTCGAGCGGGAGCTGGGGGTGTCGCTCGTCGAGGTTTCCCACCGGCGCATCCGGCTCACCGTCGCGGGGGAGGAACTGCTGCGGCACGCCGATCGGGTACTTGCGGGCGTAGAGGGCCTCGACCGCGCGATGGCGCGCATGCGCGGCGGCGGCGGGCCCGTGCGGATCGGTGCCAGCGCGACACCCTCGAGCTATCTTCTGCCCTACCGGCTGGCGCCTTTTGTGCGGCAGCATCCCGACGTGCAGATCCGCCTCAGCGTGGAGAATCCCGGCGCCTTGCACGAACTGCTCGACAGCGGAGCGATCGATGTCGCCGTCGCCATGGGCGCGCACGATCTGCCGCCCTGGCAGGGAGACTTCGAGATCGGCACCCTGGGTCTCGACGAGATGCGCGTCGTGCTGCCCGCCGACGATCCGCGGGCGGGACGGGACTGGAGCATCGCGGAACTGCGCGAGGTGCCGCTCGTGCTGCGCGAGAGCGAGTCCCATACGCGGACCGTTCTGCAGCGCGCCCTTGGCTACGAGCCGCAGCCGGTGATGGAACTGGCGTCCAACGAGGCGGTCAAGCGAGCTGTCGCCGCGGGGGTCGGCGTCGGGGTCCTGTCGGAACTGTCGGTCGCGTGGGAGGTGGATGCGGGACGCCTCAGCGCCGCCACCTGTCCCGACCTCGGCGGGCCTCGCCGCGTCTACTCCTTCCGTCGGGTCCTGCAGCGGCGGTTGCCGGCGGAAGAGGCCCTCTGGCAGGCCCTGCATGACGCATCCCGGACCTGAGCCAGGTGCTTTGAGACCCGGACAAAATATCGAGGCGGCGGGGGATCCCGCCGCCTCGATCGACAGGGCAACATGTTCAGCGCAGGCCGTGCAGGAACCCGGCCACGATCAGTGCGGCCATCAGGATGACGTAGATGCGAAGCCCCCACCAGACGACCGCAACGGGTCCACGCACCTCGACGCGGTGGTACACGGGCGGCTCCTGCAGGAGAGACTCCTCGCGGACGACGTTCCAGATGGCCTCGTTGTCGTAGGTCAGCGTGCGGGCCATGATCATCCGCCCCTTTCGTTCGGATCAGTGCGGGAATAGCGAGGGTAGCACGACCGACGTGCCGTAGAGCCCGTTCATGACGACCAGCATGGCGACGATGCCGATGGCCGCGACGTTCTGCAGGCGGGTGTTGACGTGGTGCCCCATCACTTCGCGGTCGTTGACGAGAAGCAGAAGGAAGAGCAGCGCGGCCGGCATGAACACGGTCGCCAGCACCTGCACGAGGACGTTGAGGTATCCGAGCGGCGCCCCGGGGATCAGCACCACCGAGGCGGCGAGCGTCACGGCGATCAGCCCGGGCAGGTAGAAGGGCAGGGCCTGGCGGACGCCCGCGTTCAGGCTGCGCACCTTGAGGCCGAGCGCCTCGCCGGCGGCCCAGGACGTGCTGGCGGTGATCGCCATGGCGGCGATGAGTCCGGATTCGATCAAGCCCAAGGCGAAGAGCGACTCCGCCCAGCGGCCCACGCGCTGGCCGACCGAGTGCAGGATGAAATGGATGTCGAGGCCGGATGAGCCAGGTGCCGCGTGCAGCACGGTCGCGGCCAGGATGACGAGGGCGATCGCCACGATGCCCATCACGACGCTCCCGATCAGGGTGTCCATCCGCCCGAAGCGAACGTCGCGCGGCGTCAGACCCTTGTCGACGACCGCGGACTGCTGGAAGAAGAGCATCCAGGGCGCGATCGTGGTGCCAAGGTTGGCCAGCAGAAGCATCAGGAACGGCCCCGAGGCGCCGCCGGGGATGTGCCACGTGAGGAAGCTGCGGGCCACGGCGGCGAAGTCCGGGTGGGCGGCGAGCGCCAGCGGCACGAAGACGACGTTCAGGAGGGCCACCCAGAGGGAGATGCGCTCCCACACGCGGTAGCGGCCGATCAGGGTGACCGCCCAGACGGCGGCCAGGCCGAGCAGCACCGAAAGAACGATGGGCACCTGGAAGATGGCAAGACCCGCCGCGATGCCGATGAATTCCGTGACCAGCGTGAGGGCGTTCGCGATCACGAGGTCGATGGCGGAGAAGGTGCCCCAGAAGCGGCCGTAACGCATGAAGATGAGTTCCGCGTGCCCGCGCCGCGTCACCGCGCCGAGCCGCACCGTCATCTCCTGCACGACGAAGGCGACCGGGATCATCAGGACGAGGAACGGGATGAAGAAGCCGAGACCATAGCTGGCACCGGTCTGGGCGTAGGTGATGACTCCGCCGGCGTCGTTGTCGGCGATCATGACGAGGATACCGGGGCCGATCAGCAGCAGGAGGAGACGGAGCCGCGCCCAGAGCCCGCCGCGCTGACGCGCGTACTGCAGTTGCAGCCGGTCCTCGGCGCGTTGACGCACTTCCCGCGGCAACTCCCGGATCTCCTTTTCCATCTTGGCCGACGACATGCGTCACGCCTCCCTTCAGAGCCGGTTGCCGGCACGTGTCGGGAGGCGTGCAGGGAAGAGGGGCAAGCGCCGTCAGAGGGCGCGCAGCCCAGGACAGGCCGCGGTCGCCGCCCGTCCGTATTCCCGTTCGCCATCCCGAAGTCTGGGTCTACTATGATCGTCTGCGGCCACGGCCTGATCCCCCCTTTCGGTACAAAAAATCTGGGCGTGAGAACACGCCCAGAAAAGAGTGGCGTCTTCTCGTTGAGCTTCAGCACCTCACGGCATAGGAGCTTGCGCTCCAGCTCTCTGGTTCCGGCCTTGCTTCGACCGGGACTGTTTCACCCGTGGGCATCTCTCGATGTTTCCGGGCAAGAGCCTATCTCTCGCGGGTAGCCTCACCTAACAGACGTTCCACACCCAATATAGCATCAAACGCGGCGAATGCAACAGTTTTAGGGCGATTTCAGGCAAGGAAGACCAAAGGCATCCACTGGATGCTCCAGAAGTCTCTCAATCTCCTCCGCGCGCGGGTGTACGCAAGCTACGGTACGAACGCACTCCGAAAATGGTGCCTCACCACTCGGGGCGGGAGACCTCCGGATGGCTCTTTAGCGCCTGCTCCATTTCCGACTTGGCGAAGGCCAGGGCCGCCTCGGTCTCGCCCTCGGCGCGCAACACCAGGGCAGGCTCGGTGTTGGACGGACGAAGGAGGGCCCAAGCCCCATCGAAGATCACGCGGACGCCGTCGACGGTCACGAGCGGGTAGCGGCCGGCGAACGTGGCCTGCACCGCTTCCGTGACGCGTGCCTTGGCGCTTTCGGGGCAGGCGACGCGGGTTTCCGGCGTCGCGTAGGCGGGCGGGAGGTCCGAAAGGAGATCCGCGAGGGACCTGCCGCTGCGGGCGCAGATCTCCGCAAGCCGCAAGGCCGCGTACAGCGCGTCGTCGTCGCCCGTGAACCGGTCCGCGAAGAAGATGTGGCCGGAGAGTTCACCCGCGAAGGCCGCACCCACCTTGCGCATCGCGGCCTTGATCAGGGAGTGGCCGGTCGGGGTGAACTCGGGGTGCGCGCCCATGCGGCTCAGATCGTCGGCGAGACGCTGGGAGCACTTGACCTCGACGAGCGTCGGCTTGTCGGGGTAGCGCGGGAAGATGTCGCGCCAATAGAGGATGAGCAGCTCGTCCACCGCACGGATG
>DAIBJA010000005.1 GCA_027420455.1 Clostridia bacterium
GCGCCGGATCTCGAGGAGAACTTCCCGCGCGTCTTCTTCCTCTGGCGGGCGAACCTCCTCGCGTCGAGCGGCAAGGGGCATGAATACTTCCTCCGCCATCTCCTCGGCGCGGACGGGCATGTGCTCGCGGGCGAGGACGGCATGCGCAGGCCCGAGACGGTGGCGTGCGACGGCGAGGCACCGAGGGGCAAGCTCGACCTCCTCGTCGACATCGACTTCCGCATGACGGGCAGCGGCCTCTACGCGGACATCGTCCTGCCGGCCGCCACCTGGTACGAGAAGACGGACATCTCGAGCACCGACATGCACCCCTTCGTCCATCCCTTCAATCCCGCCGTCTCGCCGCCCTGGGAGACGAGGAGCGACTGGGACACCTTCCGCACGATCGCGCGCCGGTTCTCGGAGCTCGCCCAGGACCACCTCCCGGCGCAGGAGGACCTTCTCATGGCGCCGCTCCTTCATGACACGCCGCAGGAGACGGCGCAGCCCTTCGGCGAGGTGCGGGACTGGCGCCGGGGCGAGGCGGAGCCGGTGCCTGGCAAGACGATGCCGCGCTTCATTTTCGTTGCCCGCGACTACCCGCACGTCTACGAGCAAATGACGAGCCTTGGCCCGCGCGCCGAGCGGCAGATCGTCCAGAAGGGCATCACCATCCCGACGGCAGAGGCGTACGAGGCCCTGCGGAGTGAGCTCGGCACGAGCCGCAGGGAAGGGCCGGGCAAGGGCAGGCCGAGGCTCGAGACGGCCGAACAGGCCGCGAACGCCATCCTGCGGCTCTCCGGCGCGACGAACGGCCACCAGGCGGTGGCGGCCTGGAAGGCTCTCGAGCCGTCGACAGGCCTCAGGCTCGAAGGCGTGGCCCAGGGCCGCGAAGAGGACATCTACACGGTGAAGGAACTCACGGCGCAGCCGCGCCTCGCGATCGCCGCGCCGGTCTGGAGCGGCCTCGAGGCGCACGGCAGGCGGTATGCGCCCTTCACGGCCAACGTCGAGCTCGAGATCCCGTGGCGCACGCTCACCGGCCGCCAGCACTTCTACGTGGACCACGAGGTGATGCTCGACTTCGGCGAGGGGCTCCCCGTCTACCGGCCACCGCTCACGGTGCATCCCTTCCCCTTGGGCCACGCGGCGCCCGAGGGCGGCAAGCAGCTGACGCTGCGCTACCTGACGCCGCACGGCAAGTGGGGCATCCACTCCACCTACACCGACACCCTGACGATGCTGACGCTCTTCCGCGGCGGGCAGACGATCTGGCTCAGCCCCAAGGACGCCGCGGCGCTCGAGGTGAAGGACAACGACTGGGTCGAGGCCATGAACCGCAACGGCGCCGTGGCGGCGCGGGCGGTGGTGAGCCACCGCATCCCGGAGGGCGTCGCGATCATGTACCACGCCCAGGACCGGACGATCGGGGTGCCGGCCACGAAGGCCACAGGCGACCGAGGCGGGGCGCACAACAGCCTGACCCGCGTGCTGCCGAAGCCCACCCACATGATCGGCGGCTACGCGCAGCTCAGCTACGGCTTCAACTATTACGGCCCGACAGGCCACCAGCGGGACGAGATGACCGTGGTGCGGCGCCTTCTGGAGGTGGACTGGCTTGAGGGTTAAGGCACAGGTCGCGATGGTGATGAACCTCGACAAGTGCATCGGCTGCCACACCTGCAGCGTCACGTGCAAGAACACGTGGACGAACCGCTCCGGGGCCGAGTACATGTGGTTCAACAACGTCGAGACGAAGCCGGGCATCGGCTACCCGAAGCGCTGGGAGGACCAGGAGCACTACCGCGGCGGCTGGCAGCTCCGGGGCGGCAAGCTGCAGCTCCGGGCCGGCGGGCCGATCGAGAAGCTCGTGCAGATCTTCCATAACCCCGACCTGCCTGAGATCGACGACTACTACGAGCCCTGGACCTACGACTACGAGAACCTGATCGCGAGCCCCGAGCGCCGGTACCAGCCTGTCGCGCGACCTCGCTCGCAGCTGACGGGGGAGCCGATGGATGAGCCCCGGTGGGGGCCGAACTGGGAGGACGACCTCGCGGGCGCGCCGGAGCACGCGAAGAAGGACCCGGACCTCAAGGGACTTGAGGCGCACGTCGCCTTCGAGTACGAGCAGGCCTTCATGTTCTACCTGCCGCGCATCTGCGAGCACTGCCTCAACCCCGCCTGCGTCGCCGCCTGTCCCTCGGGCGCGATGTACAAGCGCGAGGAGGACGGTATCGTCCTCGTGGACCAGGAGGCCTGCCGCGGCTGGCGCTTCTGCGTCAGCGCCTGCCCCTACAAGAAGGTCTACTTCAACTGGCAGACCCACAAGGCCGAGAAGTGCACCTTCTGCTACCCCCGGATCGAGGCGGGCCTGCCGACGGTCTGCTCCGAGACCTGCGTCGGCCGCATCCGCTACCTCGGCGTCGTCCTCTACGACGCGGACCGCGTCAAAGAGGCCGCATCGGTGCCGGACGAGAAGGACCTCCTGCGATCGCAGCTCTCGGTCTTCCTCGACCCGAGCGACCCGGCCGTCATCGCGGCGGCCCGCGAGGCGGGCATCACGGACGCCTGGATCGAGGCGGCGCAGAGGTCTCCTGTCTACAAGATGGCGGTCCAGTGGGGCATCGCCCTGCCGCTCCACCCTGAGTACCGCACGTTGCCGATGGTCTGGTACGTGCCGCCCCTGAGCCCGATCATGAGCCACCTCGAACAGACGCGGCCGGCCACGACAGCGGACGAGATCCTGCCGGCGATCGATGCGATGCGCATCCCGATGGAATACCTGGCGAACCTGCTCGCGGCCGGTGACGTCGATGTGATCCGGGGGGTGCTGCGGCGCCTCGCGACGATGCGCGCCTTCCTGCGCGGCAAGACGCTCGGCCTGCCGCGGGACGAGAGTCTCCTCGCGGCCGCCGGCCTCACCGAAGAGCAGGTGGAGGACATGGTGCGCCTCCTCGGCATCGCCAAGTATGACGAGCGCTTCGTGATCCCGACCGGCCGCAGGGAGGGCGAAGAAGACCTCCAGGCCCTGCAGGGCGGCTGCAGCCTCGACGACGTGCTGCCTCCCGCAGGTGCCTTTGCGCAGGGCGTCCGGCCCATCGAGCTCAGGGCGGCCCCAAAGGGTGAACCGAGATGAGCCGCCAGCTCCTGAAGGCGGGCGCCCTCCTGCTCGGCTATCCCGACCGCGCGACGTTCGAGAGGATCCGGGGAGCCCTCGGCGAGATCGCGGAGCTTCCTGCGCGCGACCTCCTGCGAACGTTCCTCGAGCGGGCGCTCGCCCTCCCGGAGACGGAGCAGGAGGCGCAGTATGTCGCCACCTTCGACTTCCGCGAGGATCTCTCGCTCTACCTCACCTTCCAGGAGCGCGGCGACGCCCGGGACCGCGCCCAGGCCCTCATCGAACTCAAGCAGGAACTGCGGCGGTGCGGCTTCGAGTGCCCCGAGCAAGAGCTGCCGGACTATATCCCCCTCCTGCTCGAGCTCCTGGCCGAGCAGCCACAGGGATACGACGACCGCCCGCTCGGCTTCAGGCTCGCGCGCGCCCTTGCGGGCATCGCCGAACGCCTGGGGGAGGACGCGCCGTACCTGCCGCTCATCCAGGCGATCCTCACCGCCTTGCCCGTCTCGGCCGAACCGGGCGAGCAGCCCAAGGGCGAAGAGGAAGACCTTGCGGTGCCGTATCCCCTGCCTTACCTCTAGCCTACAGGAGGTGATCCCTTGAGCGAGTTCCTTTGGGTCGTCTACCCCTACCTCTGTCTCATGCTGCTCCTGGTGGGGATGCTCACGCGCTACAACTACGACCAGATCGGCTGGACTTCGAAGTCGAGCGAGCTCCTGGAGAAGAGGCTTCTCAGGCTCGGCAGCCTCCTCTTCCACTGGGGGATCATCTTCGTCTTCCTCGGCCACGTGGCCGGCCTCCTGATTCCCATAGGCGTCTATGAGGCCCTCGGCGTCTCGGAGCACCTCTACCACCTCACGGCCATGGCGATGGGCGGCATCACGGGCCTCATGGCCCTCGCGGGGCTTCTCATCCTGCTCTGGCGCCGGCTCAGCGTTCGCCGCGTGCTCCGAAACACCGCGCCCGCGGACTTCGTTGCGCTCGGCTTCCTCATCGCCACGGTGGCGCTCGGCCTTTCGATGACCCTCATCTACAACGTCTCGCACCTGCCCTACGAATACCGCACCACCGTCGGGCCCTGGATCAGGGGCGTCCTCCTGCTGCATCCCGACGCCGCCCTGATGGCGCATGTGCCGCTCATCCTGCAACTCCACATCCTCACCGCGCTCGCGCTCTTCGCGGTCTCGCCCTTCACGCGGCTCGTCCACATCTTCAGCCTGCCGCTCGCCTACCTCAGGCGCGCGCCGATGCAGTACCGCCGGCGCGGCACGGCCGCGGCGTACGTGGAGGACCGCTGGGACGGAGGCCGCTGACTTTCGCGGCCGCTTCGATGGGAGGGATTGAGGTGGCAGATCAAGAAGCCGCCCGCGAGGAGCGCAGGCGGCAGATCCTGCGGCAGGATCTCGAGGACCTCAGGGAAGTGCTCAGGCTGCGCTTCGGCGCCATCCCGGACGACATCGAGTCCCTTCTCCTGCGGCTCGAGGACATCGAGCAGACGAACCGTCTCGTCCTCGTGGCGGCGAATGCCCCCGATCTCGCAGCGTTCCGCGGCGAGATCGCGTCGGACGTGCCCGCCTTCCGCGTGCTGTCCCAATCCTGGCAGACAGGCCGCAAAGACCCTTAGCAGACGGGCGAAGGAGGGTGCCTCCTGGAACAGGTTGCCGCGGCCCGTCGCACGGCACTTAGGCACCTCGATCCCGGATCCTTCGCGTTCGTCATGGCGACTGGCATCGTCTCCATAGCGGCGCAGGTCTTCGGGCTCGAGGCGTTCTCCATCTTCCTGCTCGCCGTTGGCACCATAGGCTATCTCATCCTGATCGCGCTCCATGGCCTCCGTATGCTCACCGCGGCGGACGCCATGCGCGACGACGCACGTTCGCCCGGGATGGCCTTCGGCTTCTACACGTTCGTCGCGGCGTCGAACGTACTCGCGGCGCGCTATGTCGCGGCAGGCGACATCGGACCTGCCCTCGTGCTCGCGCTGGCCGGCGGGCTCTCCTGGCTCCTCATCACGTACACCATCCCGCTCGGGTTGATGCTTGGCAGCAAGGACATGCGCCTCGGATCCAGCGTCAACGGCTCCTGGCTGATGTGGGCCGTCGCGACGCAGTCTGTCTCGATCGCGGCGTCCCTTCTTGCGGCCGCGGGTCTCGACCAGGCGCTTCTCCGCCTTGCGGCCGCGGTCTTCTGGGCCATCGGGGCGATGCTCTACATCGTCCTGATCACGATCATCACCGCCCGCATGCTGCTCGCCGGCATGTCGGCGACGGAGCTGACGCCTGCCTACTGGATCAACATGGGGGCGACGTCGATCTGCGTGCTCGCCGGCGCGCGCCTCCTCGCCTCGCCCCTGCCGGGTGGTCTCGGGCAGATGGCGCCGGTCGTCACAGGTGTCTCCTTCATCTTGTGGGCCTACGGAAGCTCGTGGATCCCCGCCCTGGTGCTCCTCGGCATCTGGCGCTACCGCCGCGGCCGGCACCCCGCGGCCTATGAGCCAGGCCTCTGGAGCATGGTCTTCCCCCTGGGCATGTACGTGACCGCGACCGACCTCTTCGGCCGGGCGGAACGGCTCCCGTGGCTCGTCTGGCTGGCAAGGGACCTGAGCTACGCAGCCTACGCGGCCTGGGCGATCATCTTCGTCCTCATGCTTTGGCATCTCGCTCCCCGCCGACTGAAAGGCCTACCGCAACTGCTGCACCCCGCCGAGACGTCTGAACGGCCCTGACGTCCGCCTGCAGCCGCAGTGCGTCCTTGGCGCCATGGCGCCATGGCGCCAAGGACGCTCCAGCCGGCCCGCCCGCGTCGTCCATGACCATGGTCGGTCACAGGCACCGCGCGTTCGGACAGGGAGCCCGCCCGCTTCCTGACTCGCCTCGACCAATTGCCGAACCTTGATGCGGAGGTTTTGGCGTGCTCACTGCATACGGTGCTTTCGTCGTGACGCTCATGATGATCTTTTACGCCCTAGAATCGCGATCCCGCTGGTTCACGTTCGCCTTCGGCGTCGCGTGTCTCGGATCGTCTCTCTATGGCTGGCTCGCGGGAACCTGGCCCTTCGGAGTCGTGGAAGCGGTATGGGCGCTCGTGGCGCTACGGAAATGGTGGCTGCTAGGGCGCGGGCTCTAACAGCCTTCAGCAGGATCCAGCTGCCTCGCCGCCTCTTCGCGGAGGCCGCCGGGCGCGCGAGCGGCCGGTTCTCGCGTCACAGCCCGGCGGCAACATGGGTCACAGTGCGGACATGTTTTCGGTGCCATCCTCCTAGGAGGGGGGGGCGAACGACATGTCCATCGATGTCATGGACGACCGGGAGGCCGAGATGCTGCGCGAGGTTGCGCACGAGTTCGCCTTGCGGACCCTGCGTCCGGCGGGGCAGGGGGCGGACGCGACCGCTGACGTGCCCTGGCAGGCCGTCCGCGCGGCGGGAGAACTGGGGCTCGTGGCGGCGAACGTGCCCGAGGCCTACGGGGGTCCTGGCCTCGCGGCCAGGACGCTGGCGGCCGTGATGGAGGAGCTCGGCTGGGGGAATTTCGGTATCACCGCCACGATCGGCGCGGCGTCGCTGGTGGCGGCCGCGCTCCTGATCGCCGGGAGCGAGGAGCAGAAGAGACGCTATCTCGGGCGGCTCTGCAGTTCCGAGGCGAGCATGGTCGGGGCGCTCGCGCTGACGGAGCCGGAGTCCGGCTCGGAGCTCGAGATCGAGCTTCAAGGCCAGCCCCAGAGCGCCCGGACGCGAGCCGAGCGCATCCCTGGCGGATATCGCCTGCACGGCGCCAAGCGCTTCATCACGAACGGCGGTGCGGCGGATCTCACCCTGCTGCTGGCCGACATCGGCGAAGAGCCTGGGGGCGGCCTCTCCCTCTTCCTCATCGAACGCGACACACCGGGTTTCGTACCGGGCCGCCAGATCCCGACGATGGGACTGCGCGGCTCCTACACGGGGGAGCTCTTCCTCGAGAACTGCGAGCTCGAGGAGGCGCAGCGGCTGGGGGAGCCGGGCGACGGCCTCGGGATCGTGCTCAAGGTGCTCGCCGTCGCACGGACGATGATCGCTTCTGCGGTGGTGGGACTGGCGCGGGCGGCGTTCGAGACGGCACTCGCCTACAGCGGCGAGCGCCAGCAGTTCGGCCGCCCGATCCGGGAGCATGAACTCGTCGCGGCATCTCTCGCCACGATGCGCACGGAGATCGACGCGGCGCGCCTTCTCGTGCTGCGGGCGGCCGACGACCTTGATCACGGCCGCGATGCGACGCTCTCCGCCGCCGAGGCCAAGCTCTTCGCGAGCGAGATGGCCGTCCGCGTGACGCAGGCGGCGCTGCAGATCCACGGCGGGTACGGCTTCACGCGTGATCTGCCGCTCGAGATGTGGGTGCGCGACGCCATCGTCAGCCGCATCTTCTTCGGCACGAGCGAGATGCAGCTGCTCGAGATCGCCCAGCACCTCGGCGGCAGCCGTTAGCAAAGGTCCAGGCACGACATGGGAAGGGGACGAACCATGGATCAGAACGCGGCAGCCATCGAGAAGATCCGCAGGCATCACGCGGCGCTGCTCCTCGGCCTGCGCGAGCCATCGCAGGCACTCCTGGCGGCTGGGGGATCGGGGAAAGAGGGCAGGGAGGCGCAGCGCGAGCTCGAGGATCACCTCGCGCAGGAGATCCTGCCGCATGCCGAGGCGGAGGAGGCCACGATCTATAGGCGCGGCCGAGAGGTTCCGGAGCTCGTGTCGCTGCTGCAGGCGATGATCGCTGAGCACGTGCGGCTCGGTCAGCTGGCAGGCGCTCTCAAGGAGGAGGCGGACCCTGTGCGCGCCGCGGCGATCGGCTACGCGATCACGGAGTTCTTCTCGCTCCATGCCGACAAGGAGAACGACATCCTCTTGCCGCGGCTCGCCCGGGAACCTGGAGTCAGCGTGCCGGACCTCCTCGGCGACATGCACGAGCTGCTCGAGGGCTGAGCCGAGGAGGGGCGTCAGGAGTGGGGCCCGGCCGCGATGGCCAGGCCATCAAAGGAATGCCGCGTAAAGTCCCTGCTCGAAATGATCCAAGGAGGCAGATCGTCATGGAGCCGAGGATCCGATACGGCGAGGTGGCGCCGGGCGCCATGGGGGCCATGCGCGGACTCGAGGAGTACGTGCGCGGCAGCGACCTCCCGGGGCCGCTGCTCGAGCTCGTGCGCACCAGGGCTTCGCAGATCAACCGCTGCGGCTACTGTCTCGACATGCACTGGAAGGACGCCAGGGCGCAGGGGGAGAGCGAGCAGCGCCTCTATGCCCTCAGCGCCTGGCGCGAGACGCCCTTCTACACGGAGCGGGAGCGGGCGGCGCTCGGCTGGACGGAGGCGCTCACGCTCGTGTCGCAGGATCCGGTGTCCGATGAACTCTACGAAGAGGTGCGCGGGCAGTTCAGCGAGCGCGAGATCGTCGAGCTGACGCTCGCGATCGTCGCCATCAACGGCTGGAACCGGTTAGCGGTCGGACTGCGCACTGTGCCGGGCAGCTACCAGCCGCCCGGGGCGCGACAGGACTGAGAGGGGGAGGCCCATGCCAGAGGATCTCACCTTCCACATCGCCGCCAGTTGGACGGGCAGCGGCCGCGAGGGGCACGGCACCATCCGCTCCGGCGGACTCGAGATCCCCTATGCGGCACCGACCAGCATGGGCGGCCAGGGCACCGGCACGAGCCCGGAGGAACTCCTGCTGGCCGCCGTCACCGCCTGCTACAGCGGGACGCTCTTCCGCGTCCTGCAGCAGAGGGGACTGTCGGCCGAGCGCCTCGACATCCGCACGACGGGTCTCGTCACGGGCTATCCCAGGGAGACGCGCTTTCAGCGGCTCGCCGTGCACCCGACGGTCGCGGGAGGGGACCCGGGACGCCTTGAGGACTACCGGGCGGCCGCCGAGACCGCCCGGGGCCGCTGCTTCATCGGCGGCACGGTCCAGGGCAGCATCGACTATGTGGTCGGGGAGGTGTCGGTCGCGCAGGGAGAGCCGACGGCTACGTTCCCGCCGCCGGCAGCAGCACCCAGCGGAGGCCCTGCGGCGTCACGTAGGTGAGGAGATTGCCGAAAAGCTCTGGCATCTGGCCCGGGATGCGGTAGAGGCGGTCCGCGCTGAGGTCCAGGAGCTCAGGCTCATTGGCCCAGTACGCGAGGTAGCCACCGCCATAGCTCGGGTTCGAGGGGAAGACGCCCGGCGCGGTGATGCGCATCATCGTCTGTCCTTCCCTCAGGTAGAGGCCTTCGGCGACACCGAAATCCTCGGTGAAGGCGAGGAAACCCGGCCCCGCCACCATCGACGTGAGGATGCCGCCGGTGCGCCAGAGCGTGCGCGTCCTGCCGCCGGCGATGCTGAGCTCGACAATCTCGCCCTGTACCTTGTCCTCCGGGTCGGCGGGCTTGAGGGCGAGGTAGACGCTCTTCCTATCCGACCCGATGGCGATCACGTCGAGCGAAGAGGCGGAGCTCCGTTCGCTGAAGAGGCTCCGGCACGCCTGCGCGTAGAGGTCGCAGGCGACGACGCTGGTGAGGTCGTTCTCTCCCGCGCTCCGCGTGCTGAGGAACAGGAGGTCCTGGCCCTCGAACTGCAGCGACGTGTCGATGCTGTGGCGATCGGCCCGCGGCAGGGCCAGGGCGATGGGCTTCCCGCCCGCCGCCGGGGCCAGTTCGACGGGGGCGCTCCTCGGACCGGACTCGGGCCCGACCTGGAATGCGATGCCTCCTGGACCGATGGACGCGGCCGTCGCGATGTCGCGCTCGGATCCTGGCGCGATGGGGACGGCGAGACTCTCCCGACCGGTCTTCGGGCGGCCGAGGTAGAGGCCGCCTAGGGACCCGCCGGGCGTCGGCAGCACGGTCAGGAGCACGCCTCGGCCCGGGAGGTAGCCCCAGGCCGGCATGGTCACGCCGGGGAAGGTCCCCACGGGCCAGGCGGCAGGGAGGTCTGCGGGCTTCAGGGCCCGGTAGAGGTCGATGACGCCAGCGGGCGGCTCTGGCCCCGCCGCGGGAAGTCCGGTGGGTTCGCTGTATGTCGTGCAGCCGGCCAGCACGAGACCTGCGGCTGCGATGAGACCGAGACGCGGCAGGAACCTTCGCTTCGTGGCGATGCACCTCCCCGCAGCTGCAGCGTACCACCAGGCACTTGGCGCGAAAGCATCGGGCGTCACAGCCTCGTGCCGCGCACGGTGCAGGCATCTCGAAGGACGTGCGATTGCGCACGCCGCAATCGGAATGGCGTGGCCGTAAGCCGCAGGCCATGTAAGTATGGCCCTGCCGTTTCTGAAGGCTTGGACAGGTCCTCGGGTCCTTGGTCCCATGGAACATATGTCCGGCCTGCACTGTTGCCTGCGCCAAGCGTCCGGTATCGTCCATACAGGAGTGAGTATCATGCCAAATCATGACCTGCCAAATCCCGTGCAAGTCCGGGATATGCTCGGACGGCCGCTCAAGGATCTGCGCATTTCCCTGACGGACCACTGCAATTTCCGCTGCGTCTATTGCATGCCGAAGGCTATGTTCGGTACACGCTACCGATTTGTCGACCATGCGGGTCTCTTGACCTTCCCGGAGATCGAGCGATTGGTCCGCCTGTTCGCGGGGCTGGGCGTCGGGAAGCTCCGCCTTACAGGAGGCGAGCCGCTGCTGCGCCCGCGCATCGAGGATCTGATCGCGAGTCTCGCGGCCATTCCCGGGATCGAGGATATCGCCGTGACCACGAACGGGTCGCTCCTGACCGCGGCGAAGGCGCGGGCACTGAAAGGCGCAGGCCTCGCCCGCATCACCATCAGCCTGGATTCGCTCCGGGGCGAGACGTATGAGGCCATGAACGATGTCGGCTTCCCCGTGGCGAAGGTGCTGGCGGCGATCGGGCATGCCGCAGAGGCCGGGCTACAGGTCAAGCTCAACATGGTCGTGCGCCGGGGACTGAACGACGACGACATCCTGCCCATGGCGGAGCATTTCCGCCACACACCGCACGTGCTGCGTTTCATCGAGTACATGGACGTCGGCAACATGAACGGCTGGCAGCCGCAGGACGTCGTGCCGTCGGCCGAGATCATCGCCCGCATCGGCGAGCGCTGGCCGCTCGAACCGCTCGAGCCGAGCCGCTACGGCGAAGTGGCCTCGCGCTATGTCTACGCTGACGGCGCAGGCGAGATCGGCTTCGTCTCTTCCGTGTCGCAGCCGTTCTGCCGCACCTGCACCCGCGCCCGCCTCTCGCCGGAGGGCACCCTCTACACCTGCCTCTTCGGCACGTCCGGAAAGGACCTGCGGGCCCTCATGCGCGACGGGGCAGGCGACGACGAGATCATCGCGGCGCTTGGGGCGGCCTGGGGCTCGCGCGAGGACCGCTACTCCGAGATTCGAAGCCTCCTGCGGGCGCGCGGCGGCGGCCAGAAGGTCGAGATGTTCCACATCGGCGGCTGAAATTACCGAATGCATGCAAATTGCCAAAGCGCCGAAGCGGAATTGTGACCTGTGTCACCTCTTCCGCTTCCGTGCGCGGCTAGCATGATCGGCGCAAGGCCTGGGGAGTGACGGCATGAGTGGACCTGTCCGCGTCTATCTCGTGGATGCGCGCTCCATCTGGCGGTCCGGCCGCGAGGCGCTGGAGGATGGCCAATCCTTCGTGGTGACCGGTGAGGCGTCGGACCACGCGGCGGCGATGCAGGACGACACCGCTGCACATTGCGACGTGCTGGTGACAAGCTGGCCGCCGAAGGGCTTTGCGGCCCTGCCTGACCTGCGACGTCCGCCCACGCTGGCCCTGATGCGCGAAGGGGCGGCGCCGGGTTCCGGCCTCAGGGCCCTGCAGGCTGGTGCCGCGGCCTGCCTCTACGACGATGTCGGCAGGGAGGACCTGCGTACCGCCGTCCGGTTCGTGCACGAGGGAGGATGCCTCGTCGATCCTCGGGTCGCCGCCGCGGTCTCGGAGCAGATGCATGCGCCGCAGGGGCCGACCACCCAGCTCACGGTGGCCGAGACCAAGGTGGCGGCCTGCATCGCGAGAGGCTGCACCAATCGCGAGATCGCCATGGAGACAGGCCTTTCCGAGCGAACGGTCGTCACCGTGATCTCCACACTCCTGCAAGAGCTTCAGGTCCCGACGCGCAGCGCCGTGGCCGCCTGGTGGATCAGACAGATCAGCTCGCACCGGCCGTGAACATAGAGAAGCCGCAGCACCCGGGCTGCGGCTTCTGTCTCTTCCTGCTCAAGCCTTGTTCTCTTTGGGCGGTTCCTGTTTCGTCTCCGCGGTGAGGTCCTGCTGCACCTCGTTCATCGACTTGCGGAATTCCTTGATCGTCTTGCCGATGCCTGACCCGATCTCGGGCAGGCGCTTCGGCCCGAAGAGGAGCAGGGCGATGATGAGAATGATCGCGAGATGCACCGGTGTCAATAGATCCACGATAACGCCTCCCTTGCGTCGGGAGCTCCTCCGACATGCCCAGTCTAGCAGAGGGAATAGGGCAGACCGCCGTCCGTAGGGGCGGGGTCGGTCGCGTAAGGTTGGACCATTCCACGCAGTAGAAATGTCAAAAAACAGCCATGCGTAGGGGGCGGGACTTACAAACATGCGTGTGCGATCAGACGCGCCGTCATCGCTTTCGGCCAATGAAGCAGGAGCCAACGCCGGATGAGAGCCCGCATTGCCGTTTGAAACAATATAGGCCGTAAACATGTCGGGAGGTGGCTCATAATGCCGAAGATCCGTCGGCGCACATTCCTCAAAGGGGTGGCGGGCGGCGTCGGCCTTGCCGCACTCAGCACCCCGAGCTTCCGGCTGCTTGAGGCCGCTGCCGCCGGGAAGAGCCAGCCGCAGGCGGGCAGGGACCAGACGTTCCGCACGGGCCACTCCAACAACTGCGACGGTTCGTGCGGACATCTCGTGCACGTGCGGGACGGTCGGGTGCGCCTGATCGAAGGAGCGCCCTGGGACGACAAGACGGTATCGGGAGCTCCGGCGCCGGACTATCACGCCCGCATCTGCCTCCGAGGGATCTCCCAGATCCAGAACACCTACAGTCCGGACCGCATCCGCTACCCCTACAAGCGGATCGGACCGAGGGGTTCCGGACGCTGGCAGCGCATCACGTGGACCGAAGCCACCTCGACCATCGCGCAGAAGTTCCAGGAGATCCAGCAGAAGTACGGCAAGACGGCGATCTGGATCCCTCCCTATACCGGTGCGCTCGGCGTCCTCGAGGGCGTCATCGGCGCCGGCTACCGCTTCGCGAGCGTCATCGGCGCCTCGGGCGGCGACTTCGAAGGCGACAACGAAGGTGACTCCGCCACACCTGCCGGCTTCAACTACGTCCTCGTCGACCCCGCGAACCCGGCCAACGGCGGCGGCTTCCTGGACGGGCACGAGTACCTGGACTTCATGAATTCGAATGTCATCTTCCTTTGGGCGAACAATCTCGCCGAGACCTCGATCCCGGACTGGCGCACGATCACGGCAGCCCGCAAGAACGGCACCAAGCTCGTCGTACTGGACCCGCGCTACACGCCGACATCGGCCTCGGCGGACATCTGGGTGCCGATCAGGCCTGGCACGGACCCCGCGCTCGTGGACGGCATGATCCGCCACATCCTGGACCGCAACATGATCGACGAGAACTACCTCCGCTCCTACAGCGTCGCGCCGTTCCTGGTGCGCGAGGATACGAAGCTCTTCCTCAGGGAGAAGGACGTCACGCCCGGCGGCTCGGACGCCTACATGGTCATGGACCAGGACGGCAGCCTGAAACCGGTCACCGATCCGAGCCTCAAGAAGGCCCGCCTCTACGCCACGACCACCGCGGGCAAGCTGCACGTGCGCACGGCGCTGCAGGCGCTCAGGGACGCCATGGAGCCGTATACGCCCGAGTACGTCGGGACGATCACCGACGTCAAGCCTGAGATGGTGACGAAGCTCGCGGAGATGTACGCGCAAGCGGGGCCCGCCGCCATCAAGTGCGGCTTCGGCCTCTCGCACTGGTATCGCGGTGACCTGACCTACCAGGCGATGCTGACGATGGCCGCCCTCACGGGCAACATCGGCGTACACGGCGGCGGCGTCACCACCTACAGCGGCGCCCTCCTGACGACCGCCTTCGACCTCGGCGACTGGCTCTTCCCGGACGGCAAGAGCTACACCTACCTGCCGCCGATGCAGGCCAGCGACGCCATGCTCAAGAGTGACCCCTTTCCCGTGCGCGCCGCCTGGTTCGTCGTGGACAACTACGCCCAGCAGATGTCGGACAAGAACAAGGTGCGCAAGGCGCTCCTCTCGCTCGACTTCCTCGTCGTCTCGGACTACGTCATGTCGGCGACGGCGGACCTCGCGGACATCGTCCTGCCGAGCTGCACCTACCTCGAGAAGACCGATCTCCTCGGCAGCGGCAACTACTACCTGCAGTACATGCCCAAGGTGATCGAGCCGCTCTGGGAGTCGAAGTCCGACCTCGACCAGTTCACGATGGTCGCCCGCAAGATGGGCTACGGCAAGTACTTCGACAAGAGCCCAGACGAGTACATCACCGAGATCCTCCGCATCGGCCAGAAGGACGCCGACCCGACGGTGGCCGGGCTGACCTGGGACCAGCTCAAGAGCGGGGCGCCGCACCTCAACACCGCGACCGTCCCCTACGTGCCCTTCTTCAACAAGCAGTTCCCGACCAAGTCCGGACGCATCGAGTTCTACGTCGAGATGCTGGTGCCGTACGACCAGGAACTCTGCGGCTACAAGGAGCCGATCGAGGCGACGCCCTCGAACCCGCTCTTCAAGAAGTATCCGCTCGTCTTCCTCTCCACGCACACGCGCTTTCGCACGCACTCGCAGTACACCCACCTGCCCTGGCTCGACGAGATCAACAACCAGGGCCAGGGCTTCCTCGAGATCAATCCGAGGGACGCCAAGGCGCGCGGCATCGCCGACGGGGCAGTGGTACGCGTGTTCAACGACCGTGGCGAGATGAAGGTGCGGGCGCGCTACACCGAGGGCATCAAGCCGGGCGTCGTCAACTGCTACCAGGGCGGCTGGGACACCATCCGCGTCAAGCAGTACATCGAGGGCCATCCGAACAACCTGACGCATCAGATCGCGAACCCGGCCCAGTCGGTCATCCCGAACTTCCGCTCGAATGCGGCGTACTACGACTGCCTCTGCCAAGTCGAACCCGTAGGAGTGTGACGCACGATGGCTCGCTGGGGAATGGTCATCGACCAAAGCAAGTGCGTCGGCTGTTGGACCTGCGCCGTCGGCTGCAAGGCCATCAACGACGAGCCCCTGGGCTACTGGTGGAACCGCGTGCTGACGACCGAGCCGGACAGCTCGGCGCAGGTCGCCGCCCCGGCCACGCCCGCGCTGGACGTGCCGCACGGCACCTTCCCGAACCTCGACCTCGCGTACCTGCCGATCGCCTGCCAGCACTGCAACAACGCGCCCTGTGAGAAGGTCTGCCCGGTCGGGGCGACATTCCGGCGCGACGACGGCCTGATCCTGATCGACTACGAGCGCTGCATCGGCTGCCGGTACTGCATAGCCGCCTGCCCCTACGGCGTCCGCATCTTCAACTGGGGCCCAGCCAAGCGCGAGCCGGACTTCGTGATCGGCTACGGCAAGGACTACCGGACGGACGGCCGCCTCGTCTTCGAGCCCGTGCGGCCGGTCGGTGTCGTGGAGAAGTGCACCCTCTGCGTCGA
>DAIBJA010000048.1 GCA_027420455.1 Clostridia bacterium
CCTGGGGCGGCTGCGCTACCGTACGAGTTACGGCCAGAACGTGCTCAAGCACTCGGTGGAGGTGGCGCTGGTCGCCGGCATGATCGCCGCCGAGCTCGGCGCCGACATCCAGGTGGCGAAGCGCGGTGGCCTGCTGCACGATATCGGCAAGGCCCTGACGCACGAGATGGAGGGCACGCACCTCGAGCTCGGCATCGACCTCCTGCGCAAGTACAAGGAGCCCCAGACCGTGATCTGGGCCATGGAGGCCCACCATGGCGGCGAGCCCCACTCGGTCGAGGCGGTCATCGTGACGGCCGCCGACGCCATCTCGGCGGCGCGGCCGGGCGCCAGACGCGAGAGTCTCGAGCTCTACGTCAAGCGTCTGCGCAAGCTCGAGGAGATCGCGGACTCCTTCGACGGCGTCGAGAAGACCTACGCTATCCAGGCCGGCCGCGAGATCCGGATCATCGTCAAACCGGACAAGGTGGACGACCTCCAGGCCGTTCGCATGGCGCACGACATCGCCCGCAGGATCGAGCAGGAGCTGACCTACCCGGGCCAGATCAAGGTCGCGGTGGTTCGCGAGACGCGCGCCGTCGACATCGCAAAGTAGGGGAACGGACGGCGGGGGGCGGTCTATGGCCGACCCCCGCCTTTGTGGAGGAGGGCGGCCGCTTGTCGTCGCTGGAACGCTTCGTCTCCAATACGGACCGGGACGTGTACGCGATCTTCAACCTGCCCGAAGAAGTGATCGCCGTCATCTTCGCCTATGTCTCGCGCAGCCCGCGCTCGTTCCGGGAGAATCTCGAGCGCCTGCTGGCGGGAGACGAGGGCGACATCGGAGCCTTCGGCGCCGGGTCGGGCATGGTGGCGGCGACGCAGGCGGCGGCCACGGCGTCCGCCTTCCACGAGCGCTGGGTGGTGAACTACGGACATGCCTCCGTCGCGGAGCACGCGACCGTCCACCTGGGTGTGGAGCGGGTGTCGCGACTGGCGTCGGCGGCGCTCGAGCTGGCGAATCCGTTCTTGAGCTTCACGGAGTACTCGCAGCGGTACCAGGGTCCGCAGCGGGGCGCCTACTACCGTCCCGGGCTCAAGCCGGCCGAAGGGGAGATCTACGACCGGACCGTCGATAGCCTCTACGACAGCTACCTCGCCATCCGCGAGGCCATCATGCGTCATCTCGCGGTGGAGGGCGGTCTCGACCTCGCCGACGAGAAGACGGCCCGTCGCCTCGAGCGGCTTGCCTTCGAGGACGCCCGCTACGCCCTGCCGCTCGCGACCTGGTCGAGCCTTGGGGTGACAGGCAATGCGCGTGCCCTGCGCGACGCCATCGTGCTGCTGCGCTCCTCGCCCCACGCGGAGGAGGTCACCCTGGGCGAGGCCTTGCTCGAGGAGGCCAAGGTGGTGGTGCCGACCCTCCTGCGCCACGCCGACCCGGCCGAGTCGGTGCAGCGCCGCCCGCTGGGCGGCCAGCCGCGCCACGAGGCGACGACGCCGGTGCGCCTGATCGGCACGGTGCCGAACGGCGCCGCGCTGAGGCGCCTCGCCCAGGCCGTGCGCCCCGGCGAGGACCTCACGCACCGCACCGACCGCGAACTGCTCGACATCGCCCAGTCCATCACGCCGTACGGGCCGTACGACACGCCACCCGCCGCCTATCACCTCCTGCGCTACGATGTACAGTTCGACGTCTCCGAGGCCGCGTGGCACCAACTCTTGCGCCACAATCGCCGCATCGACTTCACCTGGTCCGAGCCGGGGTTCTCCGGCGGCATCGTCGTGCCGCCGCTTGTGCGGGCCGCCGGCGCCGAGGGCATTCTGATGGAGGCGGCGGAGCGGGTGGTCGCGGCGTCGAGAGCTCTGGGCCTGGACCACCCCGCGAGCCGCTATCTGGTGCTGAACGCCCACCGGCGCTCGATCCTCGCCTCGCTCGATCTCGCGGAGGTCTGCCACTTTGTGCGTCAGCGGGCCAAACCCGACGCCCAGTGGGAGATTCGCCAGGCCGCGGGACTCCTGCATGGCCTGGTGCAGGGGGTGCATCCTTTCGCGTGGTTGCCGGAGCCTGAAGGAGGTAACTGATTGCGCATCTTGATGGTCGGCGATGTTTGCGGCAGGCCGGGGCGCACCATCCTGCGCGAGCAGCTGCCCGGCCTGCGGCGCAGCCATGGCGCCGACCTCGTCGTCGTCAACGGAGAAAACGCCGCCGCGGGCTTCGGCATCACGCCGTCGGTCTACGAGGAACTGCTGGCGGCGGGCGCCGACGTGGTCACCTTGGGCAACCACACGTTCGACAAGAAGGAGGCCATGGCGCTTCTTGACGAGGAGCCGCGCCTCCTGCGCCCGCTGAACTACCCGCCCGGCGCGCCTGGCCGCGGCGCGGCGGTGGTGGAGGCGGGGGGATGCCGCGTGCTCGTCATGAACGCCATGGGGCGCGTCTTCCTGCCCATCCTGCTCGACGACCCGTTCCGCGCGGTGGACGCTGAGCTTGATGCCCACCGCGGCCGCTACGACGTCGCATTCCTCGACTTCCACGGCGAAGCGACCTCCGAGAAGGAGGCCATGGGCTGGTACCTCGACGGTCGCGCGGCGGCGGTCGTCGGCACGCATACGCATGTGCAGACGGCGGACGAGCGCGTCCTGCCGCTAGGCACGGCTTACATCACCGATGTCGGCATGACCGGCCCCGCCGACTCCGTGCTCGGCATGAACAAGGACGCCATGGTGCAGCGCATGCTGCGGCAGTTGCCCACGCGTTTCGAGGTGGCGGAAGGAAGGCGCCAGATCAATGCCGTAGTCGTGGAGGTGGATCGGGAGTCGGGACAGGCCAGGGAGGTGCAGCGGATCTTCATCCGCGAGTAGAGTTGAGCAGTGCCTTTATTGCCGATGCCCATTGCGACACCTTGATGCTGCTGACGGGAGACCACCCAGCGGCCAAGAGCCTTTGCGAACCCATGCCTGGTCACATGGACCTGCCACGCCTGCTCGAGGCGAGGGTGGGTCTTCAGTTTTTCGCCCTATTCACGGTTCCGTCGCACGATGCCGGCGCCAACCTGCGGCGCATCCTCGAGATGATCACGCAGTTCCACCGCTCGGCGGCCGAGAGCGAGGGCCGCCTCAGACCGGTGCTCACGGCGGACGACGTCGATCCGCGGGAGGGAACGGTAGGGGGGCTCCTCGCCGTCGAGGGCCTGAGCTCCATCGGTGGCTCGGTCGAAGTTCTGGGCGCCCTGCACCGGCTTGGCGTGCGTAGCGCCATGCTCACCTGGAACGAGCGCAACGACTTGGCCGACGGGGCCTTGGAGCAGACTTCGGGCGGTGGCCTCAGTTCGGCCGGCCGGCGGATCGTCCAGGCGATGCAGCGGCTGCACATGGTGCTCGACGTCTCGCACCTCGGCGAGCAGGGCTTCTGGAGCGTCCTCGAGGCCAGCGAGGGCCCGTTCATCGCTTCGCACTCCAACGCGCGCGCCGTGCACGACCACCCGCGCAACCTGCGCGACGAGCAGCTCAAGGCTCTCGCGGCCCGTGGCGGTGTGGTGGGCATGAACTTCTACACGCAGTTCCTGGTGCCAGAGGGGTCGGCGACGCTCGACGACCTTTTGCGGCACATCCGGCACATCGCCGATCTCATCGGCCCGGAGTACGTCGGTCTCGGCTCCGACTTCGACGGCATCTCGGCCTGGCCCGAGGGCCTGGGCGGCGTGCAGGACTACGGCAATCTCCGGTCCGCCTTGACGGCCGGCGGCTTCAGCGACGCGGAGAGCGAAGGCATCCTGGGAGGCAATCTCCGCCGGGTGCTGCGCAAGGTATTGGCGTAGAAAGGAAGCTCGACGATGGAATTCACATGGCAGACGGGGTCCGTGGCGGCGTTCTCGGGTGATGCGCTCGTGGCGTTCGCCTTCTCGGATGGAGCCTTCGATGGCGCCCTGAAGGATCTTGACGGCGCTAGCGGTGGCGTGCTGGGTCGCGTGTTCGGCACGAAGGCGTTCAAGGGAGAGTTCGGGGACCTCTTCGTCACGCCACTGCGCGGCGGCGAGCAGATAGGGATCCTGGTGGGCCTCGGTCCCCGGTCCGAGGTGGGACCGTTCCACCTCAGGCGGGCCGCTCTGCAGGGGGTGCGCAAGGCCCAGGGCATGGGCTCCAGGCAGGTCGCGATCGCGGTCGCGGAGCAGGCGTCCTCAGGCGTCGAGGCCGCAGCGGAGGCTGCGCTGATCGGCGGCGCGGCTGGCGCCTATGGGTTTCGGCGCTACAAGTCCGGGGCGGCGGAGGCCGGCGTCGAGCGGCTGACGCTCATCACCTCCGCCGCCGTCGACGCAGCGGTGCAGCGCAGGGCCGCCGCGATCGCCGAAGGCGTGGCCATCGCCCGGGAACTCGTCGACACGCCGCCCAACGACAAGACGCCGGATCTCCTGGTCAAGACGGTGGAAGAGATCGCGAAGCGCTCGGGGCTCGCCTGTGAAGTGGTCACCGCGGATCGCCTGCGCGAGATGGGGGCCGGCGGCATCCTGGCGGTCGGGAGGGGCTCGGCGCACCCGCCCGCGATGGTCGTGCTGCGGCACGACGGTGGCGAGGGTCCCTGGCACGGCTTCCTCGGCAAGGGCATCACCTTCGACTCCGGCGGTCTCGATCTGAAGACGCAGGACGGCATGTTCACCATGAAGAGCGACATGGCCGGAACGGCGGCGGTGGTCGGGGCGATGCACGCCCTGGGCAGCATCGGCGTCAAGGGGCGTTACATCGGCGTGCTGGCCCTGGCGGAGAACATGACGGGAACGGGGGCCTACCGTCCTTCCGACGTCCTGCGCATGCTCTCCGGTGACACCGTCGAGGTCTCCAACACCGACGCCGAGGGCCGCCTGGTGCTGGCGGACGGACTTGCTCTGCTGCGTCGGGAGGGCGTGCAGGACGTCATCGACCTCGCGACGCTCACGGGCGCCATCGTCGTGGCGCTCGGCACCCATCGCTCCGGCCTCTTCACGAACGATGAGGATCACGCGGCCGCCGTGCTCGCTGCCGGCGACCTGGCGGGAGAGCGCTACTGGCGCATGCCGATCGATCCGGAGCACAAGGAGGCCCTGAAGAGCTCGATCGCCGACACCAAGAGCACGGGCGGCCGTGCCGGCGGCTCCTCGACCGCCGCGGCCTTCCTTGCGCGCTTCGCCTCGGACACGCCCTGGGCACACCTCGACATCGCCGGAGCGGCCTACCGCGACCAGCCGGGTGACGCGGGGCCGGGCGCCACCGGCGTCGGCGTGGAAACGCTCGTCCGCTTCGCCATCAAAGGGTGAGAGAGCCGTTGCGGGCCGACCTGCAGCTTCACTCGACCGCCTCGGACGGGCTCTTGAGTCCAGAAGAGCTGGTCGCGGCGCTGCGTAGGGCGGACGTGCAAGTGGCGGCGCTCACCGACCACGACACGTGCAACGGCTATCCGGCCTTCGCCGCCAGTGCGGCGAAGGCCGGCATCGTCCCGGTCTGCGGCGCGGAGATCGCCGCGGACCAGGACGGTGAGGAGGTGCACCTCCTAGGCTATTTCAGGGAGCCGCCAGGGGGCCGGTACCAGGAACTGCTGCGACGCCTTTCGGACGAACGAACGGAGCGAGCGCGGGAAATGCTGCGGCGGCTGCGCGCGATCGGCATTCCGCTCGACGAGCGGGAGGTGCTTGGCCATGCGCAGCCCGGCCGGCCGCACGTCGCGCGGGCAATGGTCCGGGCCGGCGCCGTCCGGGACGTCGGCGAGGCCTTCGCGGGCTATCTCTCGCCGGGTGGCCCGGGGTATGTCGGCCGTTACCGGCCCGAGGCGGGCGCAGTGATCCGTGCCGCGCATGCGGCAGGGGGGTTCGTGAGCCTGGCGCACCCGATGCGCTATCGGCGGGCGCCGATCGAGGCACTCGCCCGGGAGGGGATCGACGCGGTCGAGGTCGTCCACCCGAGTGCGAGCCCCCGGGAAGGTCAGGCCATCGCCGAGGCCGCGGCCAGGTTTGGCATCCCGCTGGCCACGGGCGGCAGCGACTTCCACGGCAAGCCGGACGATCCGCCGCTCGGTACGTATGTGCTGGTGGGAGAAGCGCTGCAGCGCATTCTTGCGCGGCTTGGCGCATGAGGGAAGGTCGGCCATCGTAGGCTAGCCCTGGTGATGGCATGGACACCGAGGAAGAGATCGAGCGTCTGCGCGGGACCGTGGCACGCCTCAGGCGCAGCCGCACTCTGTTGCTGCGCCTGCTGGAGGAGTCCCTGCGGGAGCAGGAGTCGCTGCAGGCGCGCCTTGTGGCCGGCGGGCGGTTGTCGAACGTAAGACAACTGCCGCCACGATCGGCGCAGGACCGGGGTTCGGCGCCTTAGAAGCACGCTCTCCGAGGTGTGGACATGTCGGAGAGGACGATCGGACGCTCTGAACTGGTCCGCCAGCTCGGCGTGTCGCCGCGGCTAGTGCGCGAACTCCTGAGGCAGTATCATGGCTGGCTGAGCCAGCCCGACGCGGGCCGCTTCACGGCCCTGGACCTCGCACGTCTGCAGATTGCGGCGCGTGGCAGGGTTGCAGGACGCACGGCCAGGGAAATCGAGAGTCAGTTGCTCGCGACGCGCCGGCGCGGTGAAGAGGTGCCCCTGGCGGCGGAAGGTCCACCGGTGGGGGGATCCCAGGCCGCCGGCGAGGCCGCCGCTGCCCAGGAAGCCGTCGAGCCGGGCGTCGCGCCCAGGCCTGAGGGACCGATCGCCGTCGAGCTGCAGCGCCTGCACCAGACGCTCTCCGAGAGCGCCGAAAGGGAGCGGAGGGACCGCGACCGTATGCTCACGGCCCTGATGCGCACCCAGCAGGAGGTCGCACATCTTCGCGAGGAGCTCGGCACCTACCGCTCGCGCCGTCAGCGCAAGCGTGGATTCATGCGTTGGTTTCGCGGCTGATACGCTCGCGGCGCATCCGTTCGAAGGAGACCACATGGCCTTGGCGCACCGGCAGGGCGTCGGCCGGGGAGCGGCGCGCCCGCAGGAAGGCCGCCGAGTTCAAGAAGCTGAAGGCCGCCTTGCCGTGGCGATGGACAAGTTCCTCGCCGCGGGCCAGGAGGAGCCGGATCAGGTCCTCGCGCGCAGCCCAGGGCAACTGCTCGAACTCGCGCTGGTACACGCTCAGCGAGAGGATTGCCCGGACCGTGTCCTCCACGTGGTGCAGTTCGTGCGGCAGGCTCACCTCCCGTACCTCCACGTCGACGTACCCGAGCTCGTGCAAGAGTTCGTCCGCTTCCTGCATGGTGATGAAGCGGCGATCGGTGAAGCCGCTCTCCTTCGGGTGTTGCATCATGCGCTGGAGCGGCGCGATCCACTCGGCAAAGGCGGGAACCCGCTTGAGATCCCAGGGCAGGCTCCAGAACATGCTCACGTGCCCCCCGGGAACCAGGAGGCGGTGGGCTTCCGCAAGGGCCTGCCGCGCGTCCGTGAAGTGCAGGGCGAGGCTACCCACCACCGCGTCGAACGAACCGTCCTCGAACGGCACCTGTTCGGCGCGACCGAAAAGGAAACGGACGTTGCGGATGCCGCCTTCGCGCACGCGGCGCTTCGCGACCAAGGTCATCTCGGGCGAGGGGTCCATGGCGTAGACGATCCCGGCGTCGCCGACCCGACCCGACAGGCCCGCCTCGACCGTGAAGAGGCCAGTGCCCGATCCGATCTCGAGGACGCGGCTGCCGGGTTCGATGCGGCAGAACTCGAGGAAGTCCCGGCGCCTTTCCGGCACGGAGGGCACCAGCTTGTCGAAGATATGGTCGTAGTCAGCCCCCTGCTCGTCGAAGTGGGCGATGTAGAGGGCCGGGACGCGTCGGCTGAGGAATCCGGCGTCCCGCAAGGCCTTCGAGAGGTCCACCAGCCGCTCGCGGCCGCGCGACGTCGTCTGGATGAAGCGGACGCCGTCGCGCAGAATGATCTCGCAGGTGCCGAGCGCGAGCATCACGCTCAGTTCGTTGTCGAGCGGCCGCTCCACCCACGGGCGGTGCAGGCGGCCGGTCAGGAAGTCGTCCTCGCGGACGGCGCCGAAGTACTCGATCGCCAGGAGGTCCTCGTAGGCGAGGACGGAAAGGGCGGACCGCACGAACGGTCCCACGCCGTGTACGTCGGCGAACTCCGCGAGCTCACCGAACAGTCGATGGATGCCTTCGGCATCCGGTACCCTGGGCAGACCTTCGTAAACTCCGCGCATGCATGATGTCGAAAGGGCTGCGGTCCTCAGCACGTCGTGGACGATGTCCCCGTAGATGGGCAAGATGCCGAGACTGCGCGCCTTCTCCTGTACGGTCCAGTACTGGGCGAGAAACGCGGCGACATGCTCTTCCAGGGCGAACTCCGCGCGCGGGTCCAGGTCGCGCTCGGTAATCGCCCCCAGCCAGGGATCGAAAAATACCGCCTGCTCAAGCAGGAGACGGAGATCTTCGGTGACGTCGGGCAGATCCAACGTGGCCAACGGGTCAACCTCCGCAGAAAGTTTCGATATCGGGAGCGCCCTTCCTACAAGCACCAGAAGGACACGACCGCGAAAGCCAGAAGAGACTAGAGTCCACGCATACCATTCCCGGGGGGAAAGCATGCGCCGACGCTGCAAATTCGGACTCCTCGGCGTAGCCCTGCTCCTGCTGATCGCCCAGGCTCCCCCCGCCGCGGCAGCGGCGCCGGCGGGCCCGCGTGGGATCGCTGCCAGTGGCTACGAGCTGATTGACTTTCAGACAGGCCAAGTCCTGCTGGCGCACAATCCTAACCTGAGGCTGGCGCCCGCGTCGACGACCAAGATCATGACCGCTCTCCTCACCGTGATGCAAGGGCATCTCGGACGTGCTGTGCGCGTTTCGAAGCAGGCCTACGGCGTCGAGGGGTCGAGCGCGTACCTGGTGCCGGGCCAGCGGCTGACGCTGCGGGACCTGCTCTACGGGCTTCTTCTGGTCTCGGGCAACGACGCGGCGGTCGAGCTGGCCATCGCGGACAGCGGCTCGGTGCCGGCGTTCGTCGCGCGCATGAACCGTGAGGCGAAGGCGCTCGGGGCCACCCACACAACCTTCCTCAATCCGGACGGTCTCTATCTGCCTGGGCACGAGACGACGGCCCACGACCTAGCCCTCTTTACGCGGGCCGCCCTGACCTACCCGACGTTTCGCAAGATCGACGGCGCCAAGTCGTTCTACTTTCCCGGCGTGCCCAAGCCGTACACGTTGGTGAACCAGAACATCCTGCTATGGAACTATCCTGGGGCGATCGGCGTCAAGATCGGGTACACCATCCAGGCCAAGCAGTCGATCGTCGCTGCCGCGACGCGGGGCGGCGTGACGCTCATCGCGGTCGCCTTGCACTCCAACTACACGCACATGTGGCAGGACCCGCAGACGCTGCTCAACTGGGGCTTCGCGCACTTTCACACTCTGCAGCTGGTCTCCGCCGGGGAGAGATTCGCCAAGGCGCCTCGCGGTGATGGCAGGGCGGTGGCCGCGGGGTCGTTCTCGTGGCTGACCGGTCCTGGCCAGCCCCTTCCGCAGGTGAAGGTGCTCTACGACTGGCCGCAGGCCTGGCGCGCGGGGGAACCGGTAGGCGACGTCGTCGTGGGGCCGCAGACGAGACCGCTCGCCGTAATCCCTTTGCTCGCGAGCGCGCCGTCGCCGCTCAAGGCGGCGGCCGGTGGCATGCTGCGCTGGGCCGAGGGCGGGCTGGCTCTGGCCGCGGTGGTGGGCGTGTGGCGCCTGCGTCGCCAGAAACGCCGCAGGCGCTATCGTCTGCGCGTGCGGCGGCGCTAGTCTGCGCGGCTGAATGGCAGATAGACCAGGAGGCGGACAAGGAAGCCGGGAAAGAGGCCGACGTTAGAGCCCTGCAGCAGCGGCGGGCCCCACGAGGTGAGCAGGGCCGCGACGTTACCCACGACCCAGGCGGCGAGGCGGGGACCTCCACTTGCCGTAGTCGCTCTGGGCGCGCCGGCAGAGTTCTTGTGGCATCTGCTGCAGCGCGGATCCGGCTAACGCCTGGGGCTCCGCGTGGCTTGCCAGCAAGGATCCGAGCGGGTCGCAACAATCGCGTTACCCCATTTGCACCAGCACTCAGGCGCCGCGGATCCTGCGCGTGCTCTGGAAATTGGCCGATCCACCCGATCGCGCCCACCGGAAACTTAGGAGGATGTCTAGGAACGCTCGCCGGCCCTAGAAGTCTACGCCATCGCTCACGTCCGAGCGTTTGCCAGGAGATAGGATGGCTGAGGCGACCGTTCCCAGCCAGCAGAGGATGACCAGTAGGAAGATGCGTTCACCGAGCCCGTCCATCCCGCGAACGGTGAAGCGTGGCATGGCCAACAGTGCCAGCAGAGACAGGACAGCGAGCATGATCGCAGGAACCCGGACGGAGGCGCCCTTTTTGCTTTCGCGCAGCGCGAAGGAGGTCGCGAGCGCTCCCAGGGCGGCGGCGATGAAACTGGCGGTCGCTAGCACGAGGTGCAGCTCGCCGTGCCACGTCAGGTGCAGGTGGGGGACGAGGGCCGGATCATCGAGGATGTCGGTGTTGAAGAACGCGAGCAGCGCCGAGCAGCCTGACCAGACGCCGAGCAACACGACACCGATGCGGGACCGTCCCGACGGCAGCAGATCTCTGAGGGCCAGGACTAGGGCCAGGGAGAGCCCGCCGCGCACGAGGAAATTGAATTGCATGATCAGACCGTAGGGCCCCACGGCGAGGTCGCTTTCAGCCTGGTGTAGAGGACTGTAGTGCGGTGGGAGGATCTGCGCGACGACATCCAAGCCCACATAGATGATGATGCCTAGGATCACGAGACGCCCAAGGCGCTCGCTCTTGTCCCCCCGTGCAGTCGCTACGAGCCACATGTCCTGCCCTCCTCCATCGTCAATCCACCTGGTCGCTCTCTCTGGCGATCCAGGCGCCGAGCCGTTGCAGTTCGAGACCGAAGGTGTCCATGCGCAGCTGGCCGAGCCCACGCACGTAGGCATCCGGCGCTTCAAGCCAGGTCGCCACGTTCGCGGCACGGGCCTCGACCTGGCGCTTGCGTGCCTCGAGGATCGCGATCCGCTCCGTCCGAGAAAGATACCGGAAATAAGCGAGTCGGACGAAGAACTCGGCATCGCGCCTCGCCTTGTCCTCGGGGAAATCCATGACCATCTGGTGCAGGACGTCCTGCCCGAGAGACGTCAGGCGGTAGAGGTGCCGATCCGGCCTGCCCTCCTGGCGCACCACCTCCCGCGTGATGGCGCCCATCTCCTCCAGGGACTTGAGCGCGGGATAGATCTGGCTGTTGGTCAGCCGATAGGTCCCGCCCATGCGCTTCTCGATGGCGCGCTTGATTTCGTAGCCATGCTTCGGTCCACCGATCAGGTTGCCGAGGATCAGGATGTCCGTGAACACGTTCCTGCTGCGCCTGCGATGGCGCAGCTGCCTCCTCTCGATAGGTCGAAATGACCTAAGCCTTCGCGACCTATAGACTAGCTCCCGGTTAGATGAAACGTCAAGCCAAGAGTCACGGCGCGGTCCTGCCGGCCGCGCCATACACAAGGCCGCCCTAGCATAGGCTCTTCCCAGTGCGAGAAGGGGAGAGCTTATGCATCAGGTAGAGGCGCACGGATTGCCGGTGGCAGAAGTAGCGTCGCAGCTCGCGAGCGATCCCGCCGCCGGGCTCACTTCCCGCGAGGCCAGCCAGCGTCTGGCGCGCTATGGGCCAAACGAACTACCCCACCCACGCCCGCGCAGTCTCCTGCGGGTGTTCCTGGCGCAGTTCCAGGACTTCATGGTGCTGGTGCTGCTCGGCGCGACCGGCATCTCCTTCTTCCTCGGCGAGGTCGGCGACGCCATCACGATCATGCTGATCGTCGT
>DAIBJA010000084.1 GCA_027420455.1 Clostridia bacterium
TTCACGCGCCAGATGGCGTATGAGCTCGGCCCCTCCGGCATCACGGTGAACAGCGTGGCACCAGGCTTCGTGCGCTCGAACCCGACGACGGAGCGGCAGTGGCAGTCCTACGGCGGCGAGGGTCAGGCGAAACTCCTCAGCTCGATTCCCATGCGCAGACTCGGTCGGCCCGAAGACATCGCCGCCGCGGTCTGCTTCTTCGCCTCCGAGGCGGCCGGCTGGATCACCGGGCAGACGCTGAGCGTCGACGGCGGAAAGTTCATGCAGTAGGGAGATGCTCAGCTTGCCGCGCGCTAAAGGGACCGAGGATGCGCTGGAGGAGCTCTGCAGGCAGGTCGACGGCGACCGCCTGATCGCGTTCACGAAGGGTGTCTCGCAGGAGGTGCGCCTCTCCGGCAGCGACGAGGAGAAGAGGGCCTTTCGCTGGCTTGCGGGGCGCCTGCAGGAGTTCGGCGCCAATGTGCGCCTCACGGAGCACCCTGGCTACGTCAGCTGGCCCGGTCCGGCCAGCCTCGAGGTGTCGGGACTCGGCAGCCTGCCCTGCATCACGCACGCCATGGCAAGGCCAACCGGGGGACTTCAGGCGGAGATTCTCGACCTCGGGGCGATGGCGCCCGAGGCGGTGGCGAAGGTCGACGCGGCCGGCAGCATCGTACTGCTCGACGGGGTTGCGAACCCGGCGCGCGTCCAGGCGGCCGAGGCCGCGGGCGCGAGCGGCGAGATCTTCGTCAGCGGCCAGGAGCGCCACGAGATGATCGTGTCGCCGGTCTGGGGTAGCCCGGGCGCGGCAGATCTTGCCCGCCTGCCCAGGACGCCGTCCGTATCGATCGATCGCGCGACGGCAAGACACCTGCGCAGCCACCTCGCTCTCGGCCCGGCCGTCGCCACGATCCGGACGGAGGTGGAGACGCGCTGGCGGCAGCTCCCGCTGCTCGAGGCGGAGATCGTGCCAACGAACGGCGCGCAGGACTTCATCCTCTTTTCCGGCCATGTGGACTCCTGGCATCTCGGCGCCATGGACAACGGCAGCGCCAATGCCGTCATGCTTGAGATGGTGCGGCTCTTCGCACCGCTTCGCGGGGAGTTCCAGCGGGGCCTGCGCGTCTGCTTCTGGTCCGGTCACTCGCATGGCCGCTACGCCGGATCGTCGCACTATGCGGACGAGCACTTCTTCGAACTGCGCGACCACTGCGTCGTGCATGTCAACGTGGACTCTCCCGGCGGCCAAGGGGCCACCGACCTCAGCCACGCCATCACGAGCAGCGAGCTCTGGCGCCTTGGGCGCGACAGCGTCGAGGCCGAGAGCGATGTCCCGTACATCGGCACGCCGCCGCTCAGGGCGGGGGACGAGTCCTTCCTGGCCATGGGCGTTCCGGCGCTCTTCATGGAGGTCTCGGAGCAGCCGCCGGGCGGCGAGGGCGGATCCGGAGTGTCGGCGGGCGGCGGGCTCGGCTGGTGGTGGCACACGCCCGAGGACACGATCGACAAGCTCGATCCCGTCTTCCTTGCCCGCGACGCGCGCATCTACCTGCGTGCGCTGCACAGGCTTCTGACACGACCGGTGCTGCCCATGCAGGCCGCCGCGGCCGCCGCCGAGGTGTTGCAGGAGCTCGAGGCCGCTGCCGGTGCGGCGCGGGGCCGGCTCGACCTCGCCCTGCCGATCGGCCTCGCGAGGCGCCTGCAGCGACGGGCCGAGGCCGTCGACGCCCTCGCGGAACGACTTGGAGGGGCAAGCGAACCTCAGGCGGCGCTCGTACGCCGCGTGAACCGGCGGCTCATGGGCCTTGGGCGAGCGCTCGGGCAGGTGCGCTATGCGCAGGTGGGTCCGACCGTGCAGGATCCTGCGCTTGCGCAAGGACTCCTGCCCGGACTCGGCCGGGTCGCCGAGCTGGCAGCATGCCCGGAGGGGGCCCCCCTGATCGCTCACCTGCAGGTCGACCTCGGGCGCGAGCGCAACAGGATTGCGCTGGCGCTCATGGAGGCCCTGAACGCCTTGCGCTGAAGGAGGAGACGGCTCATGCGGTACCTCGTGATGGGATCGGGCGCGATCGGCGGCACCGTCGGCGCCTACATGGCCCGCGCGGGTGAGGATGTCGCGTTCGCCGACAAGGACCGGGGCCATGTCGAGGCCATGCGGGAACGCGGGCTCACGATCGAGGGCTACAGGGAGAGCTTCACGCTGCCGGTGCGGGCACTGCAACTCGAGGAGCTCGGAGGGCTCGAGACTCCACCAGACTTCCTGCTGCTCGCGGTGAAGGCGCAGCACACGCGCGGGGCCCTCCGGGACGCGATGCCGGCCATTGGGCCTCATACGGCCGTCGTGTCGCTGCAGAACGGCCTCAACGAGCGGACGATCGCCGAGATCTGCGGTCCGGAGCGCACCATCGGCTGCTTTGTCAACTTCTCCGCCGACTACCTCGGACCGGGGCTTGTCCACTATGGTTCGAGCGGGGCGCTCTACCTCGGCGAGCTCGACGGTCGCATGACCGACCGGCTCAGGGAACTGGGCCAAGCGTTCTCCCACTTCGCGCAGGTCGAGCTCACGGACAACATCTGGGGTTATCTCTGGGGCAAGCTCGGCTATGCCAACATGCTCTTCGCCACGGCGCTCGCCGACGAGAAGATGGGCGATGTCACGCGGCGCTACCCGGAGCTCATGGTGGAACTTGCCTGTGAGGTGTACGATGTGGCGGGCCGCGAGGGCGTACGGCCGGAGGCATTCGACACGATCACGCCTGATCTCTACTGGCCGCGCGAAGGCCAGGACTGGAGCCGTCTCAGGCCGGCGCTGGAGCGCATGGCGGATTGGCAGCTCTCGAGCCAGAAGACGAAGAGCGGCATCTGGCGGGACCTCAAGGTGCGCCACCGCCCGACCGAGGTGCGCGAGCAGCCCGGCGCAGTGCTCGCGATCGGAAGGCGCCACGGCCTCGAGCTGCCCCTGACCAGCCGCCTCGTCGCGATGATCGAGGAGATTGAGCGGGGTGAACGCGAGATGTCCTGGCAGAACATCGACGAGCTCGATACCTTGCGCAAGGGGGGCCATCGCGCCGCGGAGACCGCGCGATGAGGGCGACGACGGGTTTGCGCGAGAGGCTAGCCGGGTACTTCGCCGCCGAACGCGACCGTCAGCTCGGCGAGCTCAGGGAGTTCCTGCGCATCGAGAGCGTGAGCGCGCACGAGAGTCACGCGCAGGACATGGAGCGGGCAGCCGCTTTCGTGGCGGACGATCTGAGGCGCAGCGGTCTCGAGAAGGTGGAGGTGCTCCACGGCGAGGGACATCCGTTCGTCTGGGCGGAGCACCGGCCGCACGAGGACCGGCCGACAATCCTGATCTACGGTCACTACGACGTGCAGCCGCCCGACCCGCTTGAACTCTGGCACTCGCCGCCCTTCACGCCGGAGCTGCGTGACGGACGGATCTACGCGCGCGGCGTGAGCGACGACAAGGGACCTCTCTTCGTCGCGCTCAAGGCGATCGAAGCCCTGCGGGCCACGCTGGGGGAGCTGCCCGTAAACGTCCGCATCCTCGTCGAGGGCGAGGAAGAGATCGGCAGCGTCCATCTCGGTCCCGTCGTGGCCTGCGAGCGCGAGCGCCTGAGGGCGGATCTCGTCCTGAGCGCCGACGGCGCCATGTGGCGCGCGACGGAGCCTTCCTTGACACTCGCGGCCAAGGGGCTCTGCGGACTCGAGGTGGAGCTTCGGACCGCGAACCAGGACCTCCACTCCGGCCGACACGGCGGCGGAGTGCCAAACGCCCTGCATGCGCTCGTGGAGATGCTCGCGAGTCTCCACGGACCGGACGGGCGTGTGACGGTGCCGGGATTCTACGACCGGGTGCAGGAACTCACGCCCGAGGAGAAGGCGGAGATCGCGGCGCTCGGCTTCGACGAGGACGGCTATCGCGCGGCCCTCGGCATGAGGGAACTCTATGGCGAGCAGGGCTACGCGACGCTTGAGCGCCAGTGGGCCCGGCCGACGCTCGAACTCAACGGACTCGGCGGGGGTTACCAGGGCGAAGGCGGCAAGACGGTGGTGCCGCGCGAAGCCAGGGCGAAGCTCACCTGCCGTCTTGTGCCGGATCAGGATCCGGAGGAGATCCTCGCGCTCGTGTCTGCCGAGATCGAGCGGCGCTGCCCGACCTACGCCACGGTGACGGTCCAGCCGGAGGGCGGCCTCGGTCGGTGGTACCGCATGCCGCCCGACCATCCCGTGCTTTCCCTCGCTGCGGATGTGCTGGAGGAGGTCACCGGCAAGCCCCCCGTAAGGGTGCGTATGGGCGGCACCGAGCCCTGCGCCGAGCTCTTCCAGCGCGAACTAGGCATCCCGACGCTCTTCTACTCCTTCTCGACCTCGGACGAGCAGTACCACGCGCCGAACGAGTTCTTCCGTCTCGAGCGCTTCGATCAGGGTCTCATGGCTTGGGCTCTTCTGCTTGCACGCCTGGCCGAGCCATCCGCTGACCGGATCATGGAAGGAGGTAATGTCTGATGGCGGGTCTGGGGACGGTGACAGGCCAGAAGGTGCGGGGATATCTTGAGGTTCCGGGGACCGAGGTCGAGATCCCGTACACCGATGTGCGCGGAGCTGCCGACGGGCCGACCCTCCTGCTCACGGGCGGCGTGCACGGCGGGGAGTATCCGGGGATCGCGGCCGCCATCGAGGTGGCGTCGCGGCTCGTGCCGGATGAGCTGCGGGGCCGCGTCATCGTTCTGCACCTGACGAATCCCCCGGCCTTCTGGGGCAAGAGCCAGTACTGGAACCCTCTCGACGGCAAGAACCTGAACCGCTGCTTCCCCGGCGACCCCGAGGGCAGCGCGTCGGAGCGCATGGCGGCGCGCGTGATCGAAGAACTCAGGCAGGCGGACTACTGGATCGACATGCACGGCGGCGATATCCACGAAGAGCTGGTGCCCTTCACCATCTTCTCGGATCGCGGGTCGGAGGAGGTTCGGCAGTCGGCCGAGGCGATGGCCACTGCCTACGGCATTCCGCGTCTCATCCGCTCCTCGAACGTGGCTGGCGGCAGCTATGCCGCGGCGGCGGAGCTCGGCATCCCGGCGATCCTGCCGGAGTCTGGGCAGGTCGGGCAGTTGGACCCGGTGTCGCAGGCCATCCATGTGCAGGGCGTCTTCGACGTCCTGCATCTCCTCGGTTTCCTCGCGGGCGACCCGACACCGCACAAGGCGCCCGAGGTGTACACGCGCTTCGTGTGGAGCCGTGCGGCGCAGCGGGGTTTCTGGCGACCCAAGGTGCATCCCGGCGACCGCGTCGCCCAAGCGCAGCTCGCGGGCGTTCTGCACGACGCCTACGGCGATGTCCTCGAGCAGGTTCTCTCGCCACAGGAGGGCGACGTGCTGTTCACGGCGAGCTCGTTCGCGATCGGACAGGACGACCCGCTCTTCGCCGTCGCAGCGCTTTGATGCTGGAAATGGAAAGACCATGGGGGAGGGGGTAGGGGCATGATCCAGACTGTCGTGGACCAGATCCGCACCGAGCTGCGCAGGCGGGTGCTCGTGGGCAGATGGAGCCTAGGCGAACGCCTCTACGAGGAGGAGATCGCGCAGGACCTCGGCGTCAGCCGCAGCGCGGTGCGCGAGGCGGTGCGCCTTCTGGAGCAGGAAGGGCTCCTCGTGCGCGCGGCTCATCGGGGCCTCTTTGTCGCCAGTCCGTCTGGTCGCGACACTCTGGAGGTGGCGCAGCTCAGGGCCGTGCTCGAGGCCAGCGCCGTACGCTTCGGCACGCCGCCCGAGCCAGGCACACTGCTTGAGCTCGAGCGCATCTGCCAGCGCCTCGACGAGATCCGAGACTCGGATCACCTCGAAGCGGTCAACCTGGACCGCCAGTTCCATGGGCTCATAGCGGCACAGGCGCAGAACGCGCTCCTCCTGCGCAAGTACCATGAACTCGACGGGCACATCGCGATCTTCTTCCATTGGGTGACGGCGCACGTGCCGGGGCGGATCGAAGACATCGGCCAGCGCCACCGCCGTCTACTCGCCGACTACGCCGCCGGTGACGCCGAGCGCTTCGCCACCTCGGTGATGCAGCACTACGAGGATGCTGCCGCAGAACTCGCGCGCCACCTGCCCGATGCCGGGTAGGCGGCGCTGCGCTTCCTGCTCAGGCTCAGTCTTCCCAGGGTCCCTCGATCGCGGCCCGCGTCTCCCCGACGCCCTCGGCCCAGATCGCGAGCATCTCGGAATCCGGTCGCTGATAGCGGCCGCCGTAGTTGCCGTCGACGAGGTAGGCCCGCACCTCGCGGGGCGTGAGGAGGCCGAGCCGCAGGGGATCCGTCATGGGCTTCTCGATGTCGGGCATGGCGACGTTCACGAGCCGCGTCCAGGGGAAGTTCTCCATCCAGGAAGCGTGCGAGAAGTGCGGGTCGAAGGAGCGCACCTTGGCGATCGTCCTGGGCGCGTTCCACCAGTTGTGGAACCGGACGCGGCAGTCCGGGTGGTCTGCCACCCACTCGCCGGCCAGGGAGGCGGCGCTCTGGTTCCCGCCGTGCCCGTTGACGAGCAGGATGCGGCGGAAGCCCGAGGCGCGGAGGCTGTCGAGGAGGTCCCGCACCACTGACGCATAGGTGCCGACGCGGAGGCTGAGGCTGCCCGGGAAGTCCCGGAAGTACGGCGTGACACCGTAGGCCTGGGCCGGGAAGACAGGGACGCCGAGCGGCTCCGCGGCCTCTACAGCCACGCGCTCCGCGAGGATGGCATCCACGCCCAGGCTGAGATAGCCGTGCTGCTCCACTGAACCGAGCGGCAGCACGGCGCGGTCGTCGTGGCGAATGTATTCCTCTACCTGCATCCAGTTCATGTCGACGATACGCATAGCACTCCTCCTAAACGGGCGCTGGTCAGGGATCGGAGGGGAACGGGGCACGCCGCCGGAGCTCCGCCCGGAGCCAGGTGAGGTCCTCTTTCCCGGCGACGATCTCGGCGCGCTGGGCCTCGTTCTGCTTCAGCACCGCCGGCGCCTCGGCGAGCACGGCCTTCATGCGGGCCTGCGGCACGAGCACGATGCCGTCCTCGTCGGCCAGGAGGAGATCTCCCGGGCAGATCTCCACCCCGAGGAGAGCCACCGGCTGATCGAGTGCGACAAAGTCCTGGCGCTGCGGCTTCCTGGGCTGGGTGCCGCGTGCGAACACCGGCAGGGCCAGGAGGCCTGCGTCCCGGGCGTAGCCGTCGATCAGGAACCCTGCCGCTCCGCGCCGGGCGGCGCGCAGCGACAAAAGCTCACCGACAAGCGCCGTCCCGAAGCCGCCGCCGACCGCAACCAGCACATCGCCGGGGCGCGCGTCGACAGCCAGGGCGAGAAGACCCAGGTTGTCGCCTGGCGCAAGCGCAGTCGTGCGTGCGAAGCCACAGAGTCTCTGGCCGCCCAGGGCGACCAGGCCAGGCGGCAGGGCGATGCCGCCCGCGTCGGCGACATCGGTCGAGGCGAGGCCCGAGAAGGCCTGCCGCAGCTCCTCGTGTTCCGGATGCACTCTATCCTCCACGGGTGTGCCCCCTTGCCATTGCATTACGTATTTCAGAACTTCGACAAAACTCCTGCGTCCAGGGGACCTATTTCTTCGGCCTCCCGCCTGCTAAAGTGTCCAGGGGAGCAGACCAGTCGAGGAGGGCTCCATGACCATGCCAAAGCACGAGGAACTAGAGCGTTACGCCGACATCATCGTCCGGGTGGGAGCAAACGTCCAGCCAGGTCAGCCGGTCACCGTCACGGCCCCGATCGACACCGCACCGTTCGTCCGCATCATGGTGGAGCGCCTCTACGCCGCCGGAGCGGGCATCGTGCGCCTGAGGTGGAATGACCAGCTCTGCGGGCGGATGACCTTTGAGAAGGCATCCGAGGCCGAGCTCGGGCGCGTGCCGAAGTGGGAGGTGGCACGTCAGCTCGAGGAGATCGAGAACAACGCCATTCTGATCTACGTCGACGCCGAAGACCCCGACCTCCTGAAGGGGGTCGACGAGGGCAGGATCGCCCTGGCCCACAAGGCGAGGGGCCAGGCGTTCAAGGCTGCGGACGACCGCATCATGGCCGACGAGGTGACGTGGGTCGTCTGCGCCAGCCCGTCGGCCGCCTGGGCGCGCAAGATGTTCCCGGAGATCGAGGATGAGGACGCCGCCGTCGAGGCGCTCTGGCAGACGCTCCTGCGCGTGATGCGCACGCACGGCGACGACGCGGTCGCGGTGTGGAAGGAGCACTTCGACGACCTCGAGCGGCGGGCGGATTACCTCAATAACCACCACTTCCGCCGCCTGCACTACCGTGCGCCCGGCACCGACCTCCATATCGAACTGCCGCCGCTGCACCTGTGGAGCGCCGCCCGCGCGCGCAACGCACGCGGCGACGGCTTCGCGGCCAACCTGCCGACGGAGGAGGTCTACACGCTGCCCTCCCGCGGCGGCGCCGAGGGCACCGTGCGGGCGACGATGCCGCTCGTGTACCACGGTGTCGTCATCGAGGGCATCGAGCTGAAGTTCCAGGGCGGGCGCGTCGTGGACTTCCGCTCCAGCACCGCCTACGAGACGCTCAAGCAGCTCGTCGAGACCGACGAAGGCTCGCACTACCTCGGCGAGGTGGCGCTCGTCCCGGTGACGTCGCCGATCGCCCAGGAGGGCCGACTCTTCTACAGCACGCTCTTCGACGAGAACGCCTCCTGCCACCTCGCGATCGGTCACGCGTACCCGACCTGTCTCGTAGGGGGCCGCGACATGTCCGAGGCGGAGCTCGCCGAGGCGGGTCTCAACGACAGCATCACCCACGTAGACTTCATGATCGGCTCGTCCGAGATGGACATCGACGGCGAGACCGATCAGGGAGAGACGGTGCCTGTGATGCGGCAGGGACTCTGGGCCTTCTAGAGGGCGAACGTCGTGGGAAGGACGGGCTTTAGGCCCGTCCTTCCCGCATTCTACCGGCGCTTGGCCGCCTTCTTGCCTGGTAGATGGCTACCTGCTACGCTGACGTCGAGAGGAGGAGGTTCGATGCCGAACCAATATCGCAAGGGGACGGTCGCGATCACCCTCCGCATGCCGGAATCGATGAAAAACGAGCTGAGGCGTGAGGCCGATGCCGAGTCGACATCGGTCAACCGGTTCATCTGGCGAGCTGTAGATCAGTCTCTTGCGGCGAAAAGACTCCGAGAGAGAGTCTTGAACCCGCTGCGGGGAAGTGCCCGTCGCAGGCCCCGCGATCCTGATGCCTTGCTGGCGCTGGCCTTCATCACCCGCAGGCGCGTGTTGCAGCAGAAGACCGTGCGCCGCACGGGACCTCGCACCTGGGAACTCCTATGACAGGCGAGGAGTTCCTGCGCTTTGTCGACGTGCCGGATCGGCTCACGCGGCAGCTTCGTGCAGCTGCAGCCATTGCCGGGGCACTCTCGGCAAGTGGCCTCCGTCCCGTCGTCGTAGGCGGTTCGGCGGTTGAGTTCTATACTGGCGGCTCCTACACGACCGTCGATATCGACCTGATTGTGGGCGGAATCCGGGAGATCGACGCGGCCTTGCGCGAGATGGGATTCAGGCGTCTCGCGGGAACCTCGTACGTGCACCCAGAGGTGGATCTGGTGATCGACTTGCCAGCGGAACCTCTCGCCGGGGATCCCGAGCGCGTGGCCGAGGTTCGGGTCGAGGGCTATACGGCCTACGTGATCGGACTCGAGGACATCATCGCTGACAGGCTCCGCGCGGCTGTGTACTGGCAGGACGCCTCCTCCGAGGAGTGGGCCGTCCAGTTGATGGCGGCCCAATGGGAGGCGGTGGACTGGGCGTACCTCGATACGCTCCAGGAGGCGGAATCGGAGGCTTTCGGGCAGCTGCTCACAAGGTGCCGGCAGCTCGCCGAGAAGGTGGTGCGCGGCCTCTTCCCTGAAACGCCCGAGTGACGACCAGAAGACCCGGGCCGGCCCGCCGCTGCGGGACGGACCCGGGTCTTCGCGTCCTACTTGGCCTTCTTGGCCGCCGAGGAGACGGTGAGGCGGATCCACATGCCTGCCGGCTCGTGGCCAGGCACCGCGCAGACGATGTAGTAGGCGCCGACACGGCTGGCGCGAAAGGCGAAGTGCGCCGTTCCGTCAGACCTATCCAAAACTACGCAAAGGTAGCTTTAGCGCTGACTTCCTGCTTCGACGGGGCTGGTTTCACAGCGACCAGGTGGCCGCTGCCAGAGCCTTCCCCTCCACAGGCAGACACCGTGGAACTCACGGCGTATTGGGCCAGATTGATTGCTGCGTTGACATCCCGGTCGTGCGTGGTGTTGCACGCTGGGCACGTCCAGGTGCGTACCGACAGGGGCAGGTCGTCCTGTAGGGCGCCGCAGGCCGAACAGAGCTTGCTGCTCGGGAAGAAGCGGTCGGCCACCACCACGACCGCGCCGCGCCTTGCGGCCTTGTACTCCAGTTGCCGCCGGAACTCCCGAAAGCCCATGTCAGCGATGGAGCGGGCGAGGTGACGGTTGCACACCATGCCCCGCACGTTCAGATCCTCGATGCCGATGATGTCGAAGCGGCGGTTGATGTCCGCGGTGAGCTGGTGCAGGGAGTCCTGCCGGATGTTCGCGATCCGGGCGTGAAGCCGCGCGAGCTTGGTTCTCGCCTTGGTGCGGTTCTTCGAGCCCTTCTGCTTGCGACTCAAACTCCGACTTAGACGGCGTAGTCGTCGGAGATCCCGCCTGAGCGCCTTGGGACCCACGATGCGCTCTCCCGTGGAGAGCGTAGCCAGCGAGAGAATGCCGAGATCCACCCCGACCGCCCCCAGGTGCTCCTTGGGTCGCCGTGTGAGACGCGATCTCAGCATCGGCATTCCCCCTGCGCCGCAAATGAGCACAGGTGCGGGGAAGGTCAAGGTGGCGTGACCATGCCGGGCCCGGCCCCGGTCCCGGATCTCCTGCCTCGCCCCCGTCCGACGAGCGGCGTCGCGAGGGCCAGCATGAGAGCGAGCACGAGGTAGAGCGGCGGCAGGCCGAAGCGGCCCATTGCCCAGCCTTCGAGCGGGAAGAGCACGATCATGCCGAGGCTGAAGAGGGCGTCCGGCACGGAGACGATGGTCGCGCGCAGCGCCTCTGGCGCCGCCCGGTTGAGCTCGGTCGCGTAGAGCACGTCGATGCCGCCATCGACGCCGTCGGACAGGGCATAGGAAACCGGCGCCAGGATTCCTGAGGCGGATCCGACGGCGGCGATCAGGACTGCGAGGGCCAGGGCGCCCCGCCGCATCGCGGGACCGGCCCGCTTGAGGTTGAGCCGGTGCGTGAGGGCGCTCGCGAGGGCCGCCAGGAGAGAGGCGCCGCCGATGACGGCGGTCGCCCCGAACACCGTGAGCCCCTTTGCCACCAGCGTGGACTGACCGTAGAGGTGATTGCTGGTCGCGGCGATGCCCAGGAGGGCACCGAAGAGGACGAGGCCCAGGAGGCCCGGTGTCTTGCGCACGGTTGCCCATGCCTGACGCAGGCCGGGAACCTCCGCGGGAACGTGGACGGTGGCGGGCGCCCGTTCGCCTTCGCCCACGGGCAGCGTGAGTACGGGCAGGATGGCGAGCAGTGTCAGGAAGGCCTGGCCGAAGTAGGCGTAGCGCCAGCCGAGCGTGAAGGCGAGCCAGCCGCCGAGCGGCGCCGAGAGCGCGCTGCTGAGGAGCGCGATAGCGTCCATGCGGCCGTAGAGGCGCGCGAAGGCGCGGCTGCCCTCCGGCAGGCGCCGGCTGAGGTCATGGAGCAGCGCCTGGTCCGCACCGCCGATGAAGCTCCAGCCGAGTGCGCTGAAGCCGAGCGCGCAGGCGCCTGCAACCCAGCCGTGCGGGGCCAGGAGGTATTCGAGCGGTGGCGCCAGGACGCCGATGAGAAGGCCGAGCAGGAGCGAGCGGCGCCGGCCGACGCGGTCGGCGAAGATGCCGGTAGGGACCGCCGTCAGGAAGGAGACGGCGTGGAACGCGGCTTCGGCGATGCCCACCTGCCAGAGAGTCCAGCCCACGTGCAGGAGATAGAGGATCCAGAGCGCTCCCGTGAGGCGCAGCCAGCGGAGGGCGATAAAGGTGTAGAACGCCTGCAGCAGCTTGGTTATGGACAAAGCGGGCGACCTCCTCGCATGAAAAAGGACCGGGCTGTGCCCGGTCCGAGGCAGGTCGCGCGCAGGCTAGCCTTGCATCGGTGCGGGCACAGGTTCGAGAGGGCAGACCTCTCCCTTGGTGCCCGCGAAGCTGAATCCGACGTGCCGGCAGACCGCGATGCCGTGCAGGAACGTCACGCGCCGACACCTCCAAGAGCCTGAATCGATCAGGATGCCATGATAAGGCCTCGACGGAGCGCGCGCAAGCACGACCAAGGTGGCAGCGGGCCTTGGGCATGCAGGAAGCCCCCGGCGCCTTGGGGCGCCAGGGGCCTTTGCCTTGAGGATTCAGCGGGCGATGCCCGCCTCCGCACGCAGCTTCTGGCCGAGGAAGACGATGTAGAGCCCCCCAGCGACGATCACGCCGACGATCCAGGCGATGTCCGCGCCGCCCATGGCGGTCGAGATCGGGCCGACATAGAGCGTCGTGTCCATGAACGGCACCTCGACGAGGCAACCGATCAGGTAGGCGGCGATGGCGAGCCAGCGGACGCTGCCGTAGCTGCTCGTCGGGGAGAAGAACGCGGTGTGGTCGTAGTGGCCGTGGCGGACGAGGTAGAAGTCCGCGAGGTTGATGGCTGTCCACGGCACCAGGAAGTAGGAGAGGAAGAGGATGAAGTTCGAGTAGTTGTTGAGGAAGTTGCCCTGGCCGAGGATCGCGAAGAGCGTGCCGATGATCGCCACACCGACGATGAACCCGACGCGGGATCCCATCGATGCCCTGAGTCGCATGATGGCGCCGAGGGTCGTTAGGGAGGACATGAAGCCACCGTAGAGGTTCAGCACGTTGACCGCCAGGATGCCGAGCACGATCAGGACCAGCATGACGCCGCCGAGCCCCCCTGCGAGGTGTGCGACCGTGGCGACGGCGTTGTCCATCTGCTTGGGCATCGCGGCGGCCAGGAGGGCGCCGAGCGCCATCATCCAGACGGAGGCCACGACGCTGCCGATGTAGGTGTACCAGAACGTCTGCTTCAGGTTGGTGTTCTGGGGCAGGTAGCGGCTGTAGTCCGCGACGTACGGGGCGTAGGTGATCTGCCAGGTCGCGGCGACGGAGATCATCAGGAGGAACGGGGCCCAGCTGAACCCCTTGGTGGTGAAGACGGCAGCTGGGATGATGCCGCGTGTGAAGATCGTGATGGTGATGAGCAGGAACGCGATGCCCGCCAGGTAGGCGACGACGCGCTCGTAGCTGTGGATGAGGTCGTAGCCCCAGATGGCGAGGAGCATCGCGACGACGCTGAGGATGATGACGCCCGCGTTGATGGGCAGGCCTGGCATGGCGGCCTGCAGGGCCTGAGCGCCGAGGACGTCGCTCGTCGCGAAGAAGCCCACATACATGAGGACCACGAGGATCAGCGGCAGAATGGCGCCGAAGAAGCCGAACTGCGCCCTCGACTGGATCATCTGGGGGATGCCGATGACTGGTCCCTGGGCGCTGTGGAACGCCATGAAGAGGCCGCCGAGCACGTTGCCGACGATGATGGCGATCAGGGCCCAGATGAAGGGCAGCCCGAACACCAGCGCCAGGGCGCCCGTGACGACGGTGGTCATCTGCATGTTGGAGGACCACCAGATGTTGAAGAGGCTCGATGGCTTGCCGTGGCGATCTGCGGGCGGGATGTAGTCGATGCTGTGCTGCTCTACGGCGAAGGGCTTGGACTGGGCGCTCACTTGGCGACCTCCTTGCGGGGTTGGGAGTCGGGTCCGATGAGCGGGGTGTGGATGGGGACCTCCTGGAGCTTGCGCTCGGAGAGCTCGTAGCCGGCGTCGGCGTGGCGGACGACGCCGATGCCGGCGTCGTTGTGGAGGACGCGCCAGACACGGGCTTCGGCCTCCTTGGAGCCGTCGCCGACGACGACCATGCCGGCATGCAGGGAGTAGCCGA
>DAIBJA010000079.1 GCA_027420455.1 Clostridia bacterium
GTGGTGCTTGCCGAGCGGTCGCGACTTCTGAAAGCCGTGCCGCTCGAACATGGCGACCGGCCCGTTGTACATGTAGGGCAGCGACTTCGGCACCTCGCGCCCATTGAAGTCCTCCGGATAGCTCTCGACCACGCCGCCGCCTCGCTCACCCGCCGCTCCTTCGCCACCCGGTTGTGCTCCGCGCTCGTGCGGTCCAGTTCGCCGTGGAACCCCGTGCACCAGCAGCCGCCCCAGACGCCGTTGTGCCGCTCGACGAGCTGCCCGAAGTCCGGCCAGGTCCCCTGATCGAGGGGCTTCACCTCGCACTCCGCCACGGCTACCCCTCCCCCAAGGGCGATGTCGAGCGTGAGATTAGAGTTCCCCTGTTGCGGGGGCGGTCCTGCCGACTTGGTACGCAAGGGGTGTGGTGGACTTAGCGAGGTTTCGGCCCACATCTATTGCATGACTGAGGCAATTATGCTTAGATCTAGCCAACACTCTGCGTGCCAAAGGCAAACCCGGCGAAAGCCGGGGACGCAAAGCCACGGGTCTAAGGCGCAATGCGCTAGGACAGCCGGGCCGCCATGCAAAGACGACGAAGACGTGTCGCGGCATGGCGTATGGCCTGCCGCGATTTTGCGTAGACGCGGAGATTACGGTCAGGGGGAGTTCTCATGGCGAAGAATCGGGCACTCGTCGGCGCGACGGTCGGAATGCTCGCGGGAGTGCTGATGCTGGCGCCTTCCGTGCTCGCCGACGGACACGGCGACGGCGGGGCCGTGACCGGGACCGTGACGAGCTTCACCTTGCCAGGTTCAAGCGCGTCGTCGACCGGCAGCGACGGGTCCATCGCCATCAGCGAGGCGAACGGTTTGACCGAGACCATCTCCATTGCGCCCACCACCACCATCGACATGAGTGCCGGCGTGCTGGCGGGGCTGCTCAGCGGCGCCGCATCGACGCAGCAAGTCACTGTGGCGGTTTCCGGCTCGGCCGCCGGAACGCCTGTCGCCCGTGAAATCCGCGTCGCCGAGGGCGGGGACCAGGGCAGCGGCACAGGACCGAGGGGCGAGAGCTACCGCGGCGACATCAGCGCGGTGACCACGACCTCCATCACGATTGGGCAGTACACGCTCACGTTTGCGCCCAATGTCCGCGTCAGTTATGGCGATCGCCGGCTCACGGCGGCGGAGATCCCCACAGGCGTCGCCGCCAAGGTCTCGCTCGACAAAAGCGGTGACGTGACGAGGGTCCAGCTGCTCGCGGATCCGAGCGTACCGAAGGACGAAGCCGTCTCGGGCACGATCACGGCCGCCTCCTCGACAAGCGTCACGATCGGGCAGTACACCCTCGCCCTGTCGCCGAATGCCGTGATCAAGTACCACGACTTCAGCCTCTCCGCGGCGCAGATCCCGACGGGAGTCGAGGCGAAGGCAAAGGTCGGCAAGGACCTCACCGTAGGCAAGATCATTCTGGTGACCGACCCGAATCTGCCGCCGTCCAAGGAACTGCACGGCGCCGTGACCGCGGTGGGCACCGGGACGATCTCGCTCGACGGCTACACGCTGAGCGTCGACCCGAGCGCGGCTATCGCGTACCAGGGGACGGCTTACACGCTCGCCAGCATCCAGTCCGGGTGGGACGTCGCCGTCCGTCTGAACGATGGCGGCGCTGTCACCGATATCACGATCGCGCAGGGACCGCAGCAGTCATCGTCCCAGGCGAGCACCGGGTCTTCGCAAGGCGGCGACTGACCGGTCGCCAAACGGCTTCAATGCACTTCTTGCGAGTCGGCCTCGCGACTTGGCGGCGCCAAGTCCGTCGAGAGTCCGGAGCTTTATAGGAGTACAGCCCTACCTAGGCTGCGGTGTTCTTAGAGAATCCAGAAGGAAACCGCTTCGAGGTCTGTTGCCGGCACCAGGCCGGACAGGAGAAGTTCGGCAGGTCGGCAAAACGAAGGAGCCCGCGGCCCCATGGGGTCGCGGGCCCTATGGCGCAAGCTCAGTCGTCGCCCGCCTGCCCGGCCTGCACTGGCCCTTTCGGCGTACGTGCAGGCAACATCGTGCCAAGCCCGCCCCCCACCACCAGCAAACCGCCGAGTAGCTGAAGGGGACCAAGACCCTCCGCCAGCAGCAGGGCCGATAGGAGCACCGTGACGACCGGCTCGAGCATGCTGAGGATCGAGGCGCGCGCGGCACCGATGCGTTCGAGGCCGGCAAGGAAGGAAAAGATGGCGAGGGCTCCGGGGATGAGCCCGATCAGCGCGGCGTAGAGGTAGCCGTCGAAGGTGAAGCGCTGAAAGTCCAGGCCGCCTAGCACGAGACCCGCGACGGTCAGCGTGACGACGGCGGAGAGGGCGATGTGCGCCGCCGCCACGATGGGGTCGCTGCGGGCGAGCACCTGCTGGCCGAAGAGAATGTAGGTCGAATAGACCGCGGCGGCACCAAGCGCGAGCAACGCTCCTAGCCAGGAGAAGCGCCCACCGACACCGAGCACAAGGAGCAGACCGATCGAGGCCGCGATCAGGCCCAGGACACCCGTGCGCTGAATCGCGCCGCGGCGCAGGATGGCGGAGAGGATCACGACCAGCACCGGATAGACGTAGAGGAAGAGCGCCGCGAGGGCAGGCGAGGCGAGGCGCACCGCCTGCAGGAACAGCACGGACTGCAGGGCGTAGAGGATGCCGCCGAGGACCCAAAGGTGCCAGACGCGCTCGGGCCAAAGTGGCAGGCGCCGTCGCCAGACCACGATCCAGAGCACGGCTGCGGCGAGCGCGAAGCGCAGCACGACGAGGCCGAGCACACTGGCTCCGCCGCGGTAGGCGTAGGTGGCGAAGATCGCCATGGTGCCGAAGGAGGCCGCCGAGACGGCGACGAGGATGAAGCCGAGGATCTCCCGCGAGCCAGCCGAGTGACGACCCCAAGGCACGGCCTGCCATCCCCTCAGGATCCAGACGCCGCCCGGGCTGAGATCGCCCGGGCGCTACTGCTCAGAATACGGGAGCGGGCCGCGCTCGGCTAGAGCCTTCTTGACAGGATCGAAAGGCTGTCACTGCGGGGGCGCAATGCCGCATGGGCGGCCCTCACAGGGGGATTCACGGGCTCACCAACCATTTATCGCAACACCCTGTACTTCGCACGACTGCAGTCTTGGCATACGAGAACGTTTCACGCATACTTTCTCTTGTGAATATGTGCATGCTCCTTGCGTATGCTATAATTGGAAGGAGAGTTGATGGCAGGTGAAGACCGCGATGGGGTTTGGCAGGTTGCAAGCACGAGGTCAGGTTACCGTGCCCCTCGGGATCCGGCGGGCGGCGGGCATGGGCCCGGGCGACACCATCCTGTTCCAGGTGGTCGAGCCTGGTCGCTTTCTGGGCATTGCGTTGCCTAGGCACCTGTCCATGACGGACGTGGTCGCCAGATTCGGCGCCCAGGGTAGCCTGGATCCAGCCATTTGGGATGAAGCTCACGAGGACATGGTCCGAGATGTTCTCCATGACACATTTGAGAAAGGCGGCAAGCATGATTGAGCGGGAAGCAGCTCGACTTCGGCTGGCTTGACGCCAATATCTTTATCCATCCCCTGTTCACGAGCGATCCGCACCGCCCTGGTTGCATGGCGGTTCTCGACGCAATCCTGCAGGGCCGCGCAACGGGGTGGCTTGATGCGGTAACCCTGCACGAATTGACCTACGCCCTGCCTCGGGCCCTGCCGCGCCGCTTCGCAACGCGCCAGGACGTGTATGCCTATCTGATGGGCTACTTGACATGCGAGACACTGCAATGCGATGACAAGGAAGCCCTGATGGAAACGCTGCGGCTGTGGGTCGAAGCGGCTCCCCGCTTCGGGGACGCGCGTCTCCTGGCGCTGGCAAGAACACGAGACATGCCTGTCTGCACGGTCAACGGCAAAGACTTCCCAGGCGCCCGCCACACCTACGACGCGCAGGTTGGTGGCTGATCTCTCGAGACAGGTGTCGGGCAGCCGGGGAGCGCTACCTGCTCGCTTGGCCTACGAAATCCGCCAGCCTCCGGAAGAACTCCGGAGGCTGGCGCGTAGATGCGGCCCATCTGCGCCGGTTCGTGGATGCAGCACCTCGTACCTACCAGCGCAGCAGTGTCGCTCCCCAGGTGAGGCCTGTGCCGAAGGCCACCATCAGCACGACGTCGCCCTTCTTCAGCTTGCCCCGCTCCCTGGCCTCCGTGAGCGCCAGCGGAATGGACGCGGACGAGGTGTTGCCGTAGCGCTGCACGTTCGTGTAGACCTTCTCCATCGGCACGCCCAGCTGCTCCGCGATGTAGGTGATGATCCTCAGGTTGGCCTGGTGCGGCACCAGGAGGTTGACGTCGTCGAGCCCGAGGCCCGAGTCCTCGAGCACCTGCTTCGCGATCGCCGCCATGTTGCGCGTGGCGTGCTTGAACGTCTCCCGGCCGTTCATCTTGAAGTAGTGCAGGCGGTCGTCCACCGTCTGGTGGCTGGCCGGGTTGCGAGATCCGCCGCCCGGGATGTAGAGCAGTTCCGCCTTGGTGCCGTCGCTCGCGATGCGCGTGGCGAGAATGCCGCCCTCGTCCTCCGCCGCCGGCCCGAGCACCACGGCGCCGGCCGAGTCGCCCAGGAGGACGCAGGTGGCCCGATCGGTCCAGTCCAGGGTGCGCGAGAGCACCTCGCCGCCGATCAAGAGGATCCGCTTGTAGGCGCCTGAACGGATAAGTCCCTGGGCGAGGTTCAGCCCATAGAGGAAGCCGGTGCAGCCGGCCGCGATGTCGAAGGCCGCGGCGTTCTTGAGGCCGAGATTCGCCTGGACGAAGCAGGCGGTGGCGGGGAAAGGCATGTCGCCCGTCACGGAGGCGCAGATCAGCAGGTCGATGTCGTCGGCCGTGAGGCCCGCGTCCGCGATGGCCCTGCGCCCAGCCTGGGTGGCGAGATCCGAGGAGGCCTCGTCGTCGGCCGCGATGTGGCGCTCCGAGATGCCCGTCCGTTCGACGATCCATTCATCGCTCGTGTCGACCATCTTCTCGAGGTCGTGGTTGGTCAGGACCTTCTCGGGCGAGTAGGCCCCGATGCCGAGGATGCGCGCGCGCGTAGCTTCCATGTCAGACGGCACCTCCTGAGTGGGATTCGCCCGGCAGGAAGCGGGCGGCGAGGATGCGTGCGAGCCAGGCGAGCAGGAGTCCGACGATCAGGCCTGCGAGGACGTCGCTTGGCCAGTGGGCTCCGAGGTAGAGGCGGGACCAGGCGACGGCCGCCGCGTAGACGTAGCCGAGGTAGGTGCCCCATCTCCCATGGCGGCCCCAGACTGCGGCGCCTGCGAAGGCGGCCGAGCTGTGCCCCGAAGGGAAGGATGCGCCGCCGGGCACGGGGCCGAGCAGGATGCCCCTGCCGAGCACCAGGAACGGGCGGGGGCGGCCGATGACGGGCTTCAGGACGAGGTCGACGACGATGAGAACGAGGAGCAGCGCGAGGAGGAGGGTGATGCCGACGCGGCGTTCTTCCCCCTTGCGGAAGAAGAGCTTGACGAGGCCCAGGATCAGCCAGACGCCACCGAACGATCCGAGCCACGTGAGTCCCATCGCCACCGGAAAGAGCCAGTGGGGCTGCCCCGCGAAGAAGCGCAGGATCGCGATGTCGGGGTGCATCAGCGAAGGCCCCACGGTGCCTTCAGCACCTGTCGCCCCTGTGCCGGGGTGAGGTCGCCCGCGGCCTCCATGGCCGCCACGACCTGCGCCTGGCGCTGGGCCGCGGCCTTCGGGTTCGCCAGCGGATCGTAGTAGCTCGGCGCCTGCGGCAGGCCGGCGAGCAGGGTGCTCTGGGCCAGGGTGAGTTGCGCCGGGGTGCGGCCGAAGTATGTCTCGGAGGCCGCGAAGATGCCGTAGGCCCCATGGCCGAGGTAGACCTGGTTCAGGTAGAGGGCAAGGATCTCGCGCTTCGGGTCGAGCTGCGTGAGCGCGATGGCCAGCACCATCTCCTCGAGCTTGCGCGGGATCGTCTTGCGGTCGGTCAGGAGCTGGTCGCGCACCAGCTGCTGCGTGATGGTGGAGCCGCCTTCGACGAACTGGCCGGACGCGAGGTCGACAAGCACGGACCGCCCAATCCCCTCGAAGCTCACCCCGATATTGCTCCAGAAGCTGCGGTCCTCGGTGGCGAGGAGCGCCGTCACGAGGCTCGGCGCCACGCCCTGGACCGGCACCCACCTGCTGTGGTGCATCTGGAGCTCCTCGTGCACCTTGGCCGGCAGGGCCCGAAGATCGGGCAACCGGATGCAGGCGTAGAGGCCTCCGGCCCCCAGGGCGACGACGAAGGTGAACGCCAGGGTGAAGAGAATCGAGAGCCCCTTCCTCAGTCCGCCTACCGGACGCCTCTGCGTGGCGGGCGCGATGCCTTCCACCCCCCGAGGTGCAAGAGGGCCTCCACCGGCGCCGAGAAGATGCCCTGGGCCAAGAGCACGGCGACCGCCGAACTGATGCCCAGGATCAGGCCGCCCACCTCGTCGCTGGGAAAGTAGAGGCCCGCCAGCATCTGACTGAGCGCCGCCAGCGCCGCGTACAGGAACCCGAGCACCACCCAGTCCTCTCCCGCGCCCCAGAGACCTGCCGCCGCTCCGAACAGAAAGGCGCCGAGACGGGCCGGGAAGGCCGACGAGGCGGGCATCGGCACAAGGGCCCGCACGAGGCCACCCGAGGCGGCTGGCGGACGAGAAATGGGGAACGAGCTCGACAGGAGGACGGCGAGCAGGTACGCGACGCCCCCCGCGAGCAGCGCATGGACGACGGCTCTGCGCACATCCACGCGCCCGCGCGGCCAGAGCACCAGCACCGCCAGCAGCAGCGCCAAGGCGCCCAGGCCGGCCCAGCGGGACGCCAGGACGACCGTTGGACCGAGGCCAAGCGTCAGTGCCTCCGCCTGCAGCCAGTGCAACGGGTAGATTTCAACACCCAAGTACTATCACCTGCTCACAAGAAAGCTTTCCGCATCAGCGGTGCCGCCTGAAGTCCTCAAGCTCCTCGCGCGTCGGCAAGGCCGCCTGGGCGCCCTTGCGCCGGGTGGCCAGCGCTCCCGCCGCCACCGCGAACTCGGCGGCGCCGAAGGGGTCCCTTCCCTCGCAAAGGGCCACGGCGAGGGCGCCCATGAACGCGTCGCCAGCACCGGTCGTGTCGACCGCCTGCACCTTTGGGGCCGCGATCTGCCGCTCCTCTCCCCGCGTCACGACCAGGGCGCCTTCGGCCCCCAGCGTCACGCAGACCACCTCGGGACCCTGGGCCAGCAGAGCCCTGCCCGCCGCCGCAGGATCCGCGATGCCCGTCAGGAGAGTCGCCTCCAGGCGGTTTGGCACGAGCCACTGCGACAGGCCGACCGCCTCCTCCAAGTCTTGCCGTGGCGGGGATGGATTCAACAGAATGATGGCCCCCTGGGCCCTGGCCCTGCGGGCCGCGGCCGCCACCGCCGCCAGGGGCACCTCGAGCTGCACCAGCAATGCCTTGCAGGCGAAGAGCTCGTCCGGCAGTGCGAGGATCCTTGCCGCCGCAAGCTCGCCGTTCGCGCCCTGCGCCACGGTGATCGCGTTCTCGCCGTCCGGTGTCAGGGAGATCGCGGCCATGCCGCTCATACCCGGCGCCGTGTCGACGGTGTCGGTCAGGATGCCCTCTGCGGCGAGCCCTTGCCGCAGGGCGACGCCGATCGCGTCCTCCCCGACCATGCCGACCATGCGTACCCGGCTGCCCAGGCGGCTGGCCGCGACGGCCTGGTTCGCGCCCTTGCCGCCGGGCAGGAGCTCGGCCTTTCGCGCCAGGACCGTTTCTCCCGGCCGCGGCGGCGCGGCCACCTCGAGGACCAGATCCATGTTGATGCTGCCGACGACCAGGATGTCGTGTTCAGGCATCCTCGAGCACTCCCGGCTCTGCCGCTTCGCCGCTCTCCTTCGCCTGTTCCACGGCGCGGAAGTAGGCCGCGAGGCTGCGCGCCTCTCCCTCCGTCACCCTTAGGTAGGCTCGGCGCAGGGGGTCGGGACGGAGCGCGTCAAGGCGCAGCACCGGATGGCCTTCCTCTTCGAACCAGGTGGCGCCGAGCCTGCGCACCATCGTCTCGCCGACGTAGGCCCCGATCACCTCGGCCAGCATGTCGGGCTCGGCCGGCTGCTTGGCGACGTCGCGGGTGATCAGGCCGTCGAGCTCCTCGAGCGATGAAAGGGTAAAGTCCAGGAGCCCTCCGCCCGCCTCGCGCGCGGCCCGCACCTGGATGAAGGCGAGTCCCTTCATGCGTTCTGCAATATCCAAAGCGATCCCCCGGCCTCTTGGCAGCGAAATCCTCCCGGGCCCACGATTGCCCGAGTGTCCCCATCGTATCCACTTGCGAGTCGGCCAGGCAACCTCAGGTGACCGTTCGGCGTTTCTGCCGGGTCGCCCAAGGAGCGCCCGGCCTGGCCCGGTGGGACCAGCGCTGATGCCCCGGGGATACGAATCGTTCGACATCTTGCGTCGGACCGCGCGACCCTGGTGCCGCAGGCCGCCATGGCCCCATCTCCGCGGTTAGACATCCGTCGACACGGGCGCGGGCACGTTTTATGGCCCAACGTCGCACCGAAAGCCAGGGTTTTGGCTCCCTCCGGCGAATGCAGCCCCAATTGCCAGGAAGGGGGCAACGCGTTGAAGGTTTCCTTTTCCGGGTTCCGGGTTCCGCTCGCGGTGCTGAGCGTCGCGGCGCTGGGCTCGTTCATGGGCCTCGGCTCCATCGCCGAGGCAGCCGGCGGCAACTCGGCGTCGATCGTGTATACCGCCAATCCGCCGCACGTTTTCGCCTTTACGTCCCTCCCGTCCGCGACGAACCTGAGCGACCAGGCGTTGTGCGTAGAGAACTACGGCTTCAACTGCTACGGACCGGCGGACATCCACGCCGCCTACAACATCCCCGCGGATCTGACCGGCGCAGGACAGACCATCGTGATCGTGGATGCCTACGGCAGCCCGACGATCCGCCAGGACCTCGCCACCTTTGACGCGGCATTCGGCCTGCCCGACCCAACCCTGAACATCATCTACCCCGATGGCAAGCCCACGTTCAACGGCGGCCACGGCACGGTCGGGGCCAACCAGGTCGGCTGGGCGGAGGAGACCTCGCTCGACGTCGAGTGGTCCCACGCCATCGCCCCCGCCGCCACCATTGACCTCGTGATCGCCCCGACGTCCTACGGCAACGCGCTTAACGTGGCCGAGGCATACGCGGTGGACCACCACCTCGGCAACGTCATGTCGATGAGCTTCGGGGCACCAGAAGCGGCTATCGCCGGCGGCGGCAACAACCTGCAGTTGCAGCAGGCCGACCAGATCTACCAGAACGCGGCCAAGGAAGGCATCAGCGTCTTCGCTTCCGCGGGCGACAACGGCGCATCCAACGGATACGCGCAGGCGAATTCCCTCTTCCCCGCGTCGGACCCGTTCGTCACGTCAGTCGGCGGGACGGACCTCTTCACGAACACGGACGGTTCCTACAAGGGTGAGACCGTCTGGAACGATTCGGATCCGACGCTCTGCCCCTACGGTTGCACGGCCGGCGTGATCGGCGCCACGGGCGGCGCTCCGTCGTCCGTCTTCCAGGCGCCGTCGTACCAGTCTGCCTTGACGGGCCAGACGATGCGTTCGAGCGCTGACGTCGCCTACAACGCGTCCGTCTACACCGCGGTCCTGGTTTACCTCGGCTTCCTCGGTCCGACGGGCAACGGCTTCTACTTCTTCGGCGGCACCAGCGAAGGCGCCCCGCAGTGGGCCGCAATCACGGCGCTCGCCGATGAGGCGGCCGGACACGCGCTCGGCTTCCTCAATCCGACACTCTACAAGATCGGGCAGAACCCCACCGAGTACGCTGCGGACTTCCACGACGTCACGGTGGGCCAGAACGGCTACTACGGCCCCGGATTCCAGGCCGGCACCGGCTACGATATGCCCACCGGCCTCGGCTCTCCGAACGTCGCGAATCTGATCAACACGCTCGCGGGCAAGTAACCCGAAAGGTCCGCAGCCCCCGCCGACCGGCGGGGGCTGCCTTTTCTCTTGCCATTCACGACGCATTACGGCGCCTGATCTCTCCTGAGAGTTCGGCGCATCACGACACGCCCTCTCGGAAACCGCCGAGCGACCTCACGAAACCCGGCCGCCAGGAACATGGGCGTCGTGCCGGTGTAGGTGCCGCTCGCGGTGTGCCGGCGGGTCGTCTCGGGATCGACGGGTACACCCTCTACCGCCTGGGCGCCATGCTCCTCGGCAAGCCGCGCCGCCGCCGCCAGGAGCTCCTTCGCGACTCCCATGCCGCGCCGGTCCTCCAACACGAAGAAGCAGGGTACGGCCCAGACCCCAGCGAGTTCGTCGACGGGCCCAGTCTCCCTTGCCGCCTGCAGGCGAGGATAATCCTCTCTCGGGCTCACGGCGACCCACCCGATCGGCTCATCGCCCTCGTAGGCCAAAAGGCCGATCGGGCGCTCGGAGCGCTGGACAAGGTCTTGCGCGCGCTGCCTCGCCGTACCCTCGTGCTTCGTGCCATCCTCACGCCACCACATGCACCAGCAGGAGCGATTCGGGCCCATCTGACGGCAGAGAGCGGCGAAGTCGTGCCAGCGCTCGGTTGTCAGCGGGCGGATCTCCAACATGGTCTTCCCTCCACCGAGCCGCCGACTTCGGTGTTCCATCCTTCATCGCCTGCCTGCGCGTAAGGCGACGCCCCGGCGGGTGTCCGTGGAGAACCCGCGGATTGCCACGGCCGATGCCAGGCATAAAGAGCCGACCGACATCCGCTCCAACGAAACGGCAGGCGCAGCGCGCGACGGTCGGTGCCTGGAGGGATTCGCACCGTCGGCGGTCTAGAAGACCGGTGAGAAACCGGGGATTGTAAAGAGATTCAGGCGAGACCAGGGGCTGCGGAACAAGGAGTTGAGGACGTGGTGAAGGGCGGCGGCGGCGGCGCTATTGAGGGCCGTAAGCAGGTGGGCGCCGCCCACCCG
>DAIBJA010000002.1 GCA_027420455.1 Clostridia bacterium
ACCTCCACGGTGAAGTCCACGTGTCCGGGCGTATCGATAATGTTGATGCGAACGTCGCGCCAGAAGCATGTGGTAGCAGCGGAGGTAATGGTGATCCCCCGCTCCTGCTCCTGCACCATCCAGTCCATGGTCGCCGCGCCCTCGTGTACCTCGCCCATGCGATGCACACGTCCCGTGTAGAACAGGATGCGCTCGGTCGTCGTCGTCTTCCCGGCATCGATGTGCGCCATGATGCCGATATTTCTAACCCGCTCGAGCGGGTACGTCCGGGGCACGGCGGTCTGCTTGCCCCCGGCGGAAGCCATCCTGCTCACCTCGCTTGCCTTGGTCTCGGTTCCAGTATGCCCGCAGCCTACCAGCGGTAGTGCGCGAACGGACGGTTGGCCTCCGCCATGCGGTGAACCTCTTCCTTGCGCTTGACGGCGCCGCCGGCACCCTGGCTCGCCTCGACGAGCTCGCGGGCGAGGCGCTCGACCTGCGAGCGCTCGGAACGGGCGCGAGAGTAGTTGACGATCCAGCGCAGTGCGAGCGAGGTCCGGCGCTCCGGACGCACCTCGACAGGCACCTGGTAGGTTGAGCCGCCGACCCGGCGCGGCTTGACCTCCACCGCCGGCATCGCGTTCTTGATCGCCGCCTCGAAAATCTCGAGGGCGGGCTTCTCGGTCATCTCCTCGGCGCGCTTGAGCGCTGCGTAGAGGATGCTCTGGGCCTTGGCCTTCTTGCCGTCGTACATCAGCTTGTTGGTCAGACGAGTGACCATCTCGCTCTGGTAGACGGGATCCGGCAGCACAGAACGCTGCGGAACACTGCCCTTGCGCGGCACGCGGTCTGCCTCCCTTACTTCTTGCCCGGTCGCTTGGCGCCGTACTTGCTGCGGCCCTGGGCCCGCTTCTGCACGCCGGCGGCATCGAGCGCACCACGCACGATGTGGTAGCGGACACCTGGCAGGTCCTTGACACGGCCGCCGCGCACGAGCACGACCGAGTGCTCCTGCAGGTTGTGGCCGATGCCCGGGATGTAGGCCGTAACCTCCTCACCGTTGGTGAGGCGTACACGCGCAATCTTCCGCAGGGCCGAGTTCGGCTTCTTCGGCGTCGTCGTGCGCACCTGGGTGCACACGCCGCGCCGCTGCGGGGACCCCTGCAGGGCAGGCGCCTTGGACTTGTGCTGCACAGCCTTGCGGCCGTGGCGGACGAGCTGGCTAATGGTCGGCACCGGATTCCCCTCCTCCAATCAGCGCGGCGGCCGCGGCACCGACGTCGATGCCGCAGGCGCGCCCCAAGATCTGCATGCTCTCCACCTCAACCACCTCGACACCGGCGTCCATGGCCTGTTGGCGCACGGGGCCCGTCACGTGGTCATCGGCGTCCCGAGCGATGTACACGCGCTGCGCGTCACCCTGGGACAGGTGCTTGAGCGTCTCCCTGGCGCCCACCGCGCGGCGGCGGGCCTGCCTGAGGTCCTCCAAAGGTCGCTCTCACTCCTGAAGACAGACACTCGTATAGTGTACTGTCGTGTGAAAATGCTGTCAATCGGCGGTTTCACGTCCGATCGGCTCTTGCGGCGCGTCCTCACCAGGCGGCGTAAACGCGACCCGAATGCCGCGATAACGCCCCATGCCCGTGCCGGACGGCACCAGCTTGCCGATGATCACGTTCTCCTTGAGTCCCAGCAGCGGATCGGAGCGACCGTTGATCGCAGCCTCCGTCAGCACGCGCGTCGTCTCCTGGAAGGAGGCGGCCGAGAGGAACGAATCGGTCGCGAGGGATGCCTTCGTGATACCGAGCAGCACCGGGCGCGCCACCGCGGGCTCCCCGCCGGCGGCCATGGCCTGGGCGTTCTCCGCCTCGAAGGTGAACACGTCGACGAGCCCGCCCGGCAGGAGCCCGGTGTCGCCCGCGTCCTCGACCTTCACCTTGCGCAGCATCTGACGCACCATGACCTCGATGTGCTTGTCGTTGATGTCCACGCCCTGCAGGCGGTAGACGCGCTGCACCTCGTGCACCAGGTAGACCTGGACACCACGCAAGCCGCGCACGCGCAGGAGGTCGTGCGGGTTGATCGAGCCTTCCGTGAGGACGTCGCCGGCCGTCACCTGCGAGCCGTCGCGCACGGCGAGACGCGAGCCGTAGGGGATGGCGTAGGTCTGCACCTCGCCGTCGGCGGCGCGAACGTCGATCTCGCGGCGGCCTTCGCTGTCGCGGATCTTCACCTCGCCGTCGACCTCGCTGATCACCGCCTGGCCCTTCGGCTTGCGGGCCTCGAAGAGCTCCTCGACTCTCGGCAGACCCTGGGTGATGTCGTCGCCCGCGACGCCGCCGGTGTGGAACGTGCGCATCGTGAGCTGCGTGCCCGGCTCGCCGATCGACTGGGCGGCGATGATGCCGACCGCCTCGCCCACGTCGACCTCGTTGCCCGTCGCGAGGTTGCGGCCGTAGCAGGCCTGACAGACCCCGAAGCGGGACTTGCAGGTCAGGACGGAGCGGATCGCCACCTCGGTGATGCCCGCGTCGACGATGCGCTGGGCGTCGACGTCCGCGATCATCTCGCCGCCCTTCGTCAGCACCTCGCCCGTCTCCGGGTGGGTGATGTCGTTCAGGGCCGTGCGCCCCGCGATGCGGTCGAGGAGGTTCTCGATGCTCTCGGTACCCTCACGGATCTCCGACACGAGGATGCCGGTCCTGGTGCCGCAGTCCTCCTCGCGCACGATCACGTCCTGCGAGACGTCCACGAGGCGGCGCGTCAGATAACCGGAGTCCGCGGTACGCAGCGCGGTGTCGGCGAGACCCTTGCGGGCGCCGTGCGTCGACGTGAAGTACTCGAGCACCGTCAGGCCCTCGCGGAACGAGGCCCGGATCGGCAGCTCGATGATGCGGCCGGACGGGTCGGCCATCAGGCCGCGCATGCCGGCGAGCTGGCTGATCTGCTGGACGTTACCGCGCGCGCCCGAGATGGCCATCATGTAGACCGGGTTGAACCGGTCGAGGCTGTTCATGAGCGCGTTGGTGACTTCCTTCTTGGCCCAGTCCCAGACGTCGATGACGCGCTGGTAGCGCTCGTCGTCCGTGATGAGACCGCGGCGGAACTGTCCTTCGATCTTCTCCACGCGGCTCTCGGCCTCGTGCAGGATCTTCTCCTTGTCGCCCGGCACCTGGATGTCCGAGATGCCGATCGTGGTGCCGGCCACCGTCGCGTAGTGGAAGCCGAGCTCCTTGATGCCGTCGAGCACGTTGGCCGTCTGCGCCGTGCCGAAGAGGCGGTAGGTCTCGGCGACCAGGGCCGAGAGCTCCTTGCGTCCGACGACGCGGTTCTGGTAGCCGAGTTCGGGCGGCAGCTTCTCGTTGAGGATCAGGCGACCGAGCGTCGTCTGCAGGCGGCTGCCATCCGGCATGCGCACCTGGATCTTGGCGTGCAGGCTCAAAACGCGCTCCTGGTACGCCCGCAGGGCCTCGTCGATGCCCGTGACGACCATACCCTCGCCAGGCGCGCCCTCGCGCTCGATGGTGAGGTAGTAGCAGCCGAGCACCATGTCCTGCGTCGGCGTGACGACCGGGCGGCCGTCCTTCGGGTTCAGGATGTTGTGCACCGAGAGCATCAGGATGCGCGCCTCCGCCTGCGCCTCCGCCGACAGCGGCACGTGCACGGCCATCTGGTCGCCGTCGAAGTCGGCGTTGTAGGCGGTGCAGACGAGCGGGTGGATCTTGATCGCACGGCCCTCGACGAGGATCGGCTCGAACGCCTGGATGCCCAGGCGGTGCAAGGTCGGAGCGCGGTTCAGCAGGACCGGGTGCTCGCGGATGACGTCCTCGAGGACGTCCCAGACCTCCGCCCGCGCACGCTCCACCATGCGCTTCGCGGACTTGATGTTGTGCGCGAAGCCGTCTTTCACGAGCCGCTTCATCACGAAGGGCTTGAAGAGCTCGAGCGCCATCTCCTTCGGCAGGCCGCACTGGTTGAGGTGCAGCGTCGGGCCGACGACGATGACGGAGCGGCCGGAGTAGTCGACGCGCTTACCGAGAAGGTTCTGGCGGAAGCGGCCCTGCTTGCCCTTGAGCATGTCGGAAAGGGACTTCAGCGGGCGGTTGCCGGGGCCCGTGACCGGGCGGCCGCGCCGGCCGTTGTCGATCAGGGCGTCGACGGCCTCCTGCAGCATGCGCTTCTCGTTGCGCACGATGATGTCCGGCGCGCCGAGGTCCAAAAGCCTCTTGAGGCGGTTGTTGCGGTTGATCACGCGGCGGTAGAGGTCGTTGAGGTCGGAGGTCGCGAAGCGGCCGCCGTCGAGTTGCACCATCGGCCTGAGGTCGGGCGGGATCACCGGAATGACGTCGAGCACCATCCACTCGGGGCGGTTGCCGCTCTGGCGGAAGGCCTCGACCACCTCGAGCCGGCGGATCGCGCGGATGCGGCGCTGACCGGACGAGGAGCGGAGCTCCTGGCGGAGCTCGCCGCCCATCGCGTCGAGGTCCATGCCCTCGAGGAGTTCCTTGATCGCCTCGGCGCCCATGCCGGCGCGGAAGCCCTGGCCGTACTTCTCGCGGTACTCCCGGTACTCGTTCTCCGTCAGAAGCTGCTTCTCCATGAGCGGCGTCGTGCCCGGGTCGATGACGATGTAGCTCGCGAAGTAGAGCACCTTCTCGAGCGCCCGCGGGGACATGTCGAGAATGAGCCCCATGCGCGACGGGATGCCCTTGAAGTACCAGATGTGCGACACGGGGGCCGCGAGCTCGATGTGGCCCATGCGCTCGCGGCGCACCTTGGCGCGGGTCACCTCGACGCCGCAGCGGTCGCAGACGATGCCCTTGTAGCGCACGCGCCGGTACTTTCCGCAGTGGCACTCCCAGTCGCGGGTCGGTCCGAAGATCTTCTCGCAGAAGAGACCCTCGCGCTCTGGCCGCAAGGTGCGGTAGTTGATCGTCTCGGGCTTCTTGACCTCGCCCTTCGACCATTCGCGGATCTGCTCGGGCGACGCAAGGCCAATGCGCATCGAGTCGAAGTAGTTGACGTCGATCGTCCGCGTGACGCCAGGGTTCATTCTTCGCCCTCCTCGCTGTCGCCCAGGGCGGCCTCTTCGTCGAACTCGCCTTCGAGTTCATCCTCGATCGGGCCAGGCCCGTCCACCGTGTCCACGTCCTCCGCGGCTCCGCCGCCCTCCTCGGGCAACGCGGGCTCGCCGCGCAGGTCGAGATCCAGGTCGCGCGCCGTCTCGACGATGTCGTCGTCGAACTCGCGGATCTCGATCTCCTGGTTCTCCTCGTTCAGGACCTTGACGTCGAGGCCAAGGCTCTGCAGTTCCTTCATGAGCACCTTGAACGACTCGGGGACGCCAGGCTCCGGCACGTTCTCGCCCTTGACGATGGCCTCGTACGTGCGCACGCGGCCCACGACGTCGTCGGACTTGACCGTGAGGAGCTCCTGGAGGGTGTAGGCCGCGCCATACGCCTCGAGCGCCCAGACCTCCATCTCGCCGAAGCGCTGGCCGCCGAACTGGGCCTTGCCGCCCAGGGGCTGCTGCGTGACGAGGGAGTAGGGGCCGGTGGAGCGGGCGTGGATCTTGTCGTCGACGAGGTGCGCGAGCTTCAGCATGTAGACGTAGCCCACCGTGACCTCGTTGTCGAACGGCTCGCCGGTACGCCCGTCGCGGAGACGCGTCTTGCCGCTGCGCGGCAGCTTCGCCTCCTCGAGTTCGTCGAGGATGTTGTCCTCGTTGGCGCCGTCGAAGACCGGCGTCGCCATGTGCATGCCGAGCGCGTGCGCCGCCCAGCCGAGGTGCGTCTCGAGCACCTGGCCGATGTTCATGCGCGAGGGGACGCCGAGCGGGTTCAGCACGATCTCGATCGGCGTGCCGTCCGGCAGGAACGGCATGTCCATCTCCGGCAGGATGCGCGCGATGACGCCCTTGTTGCCGTGCCGGCCGGCCATCTTGTCGCCCTCGGAGATCTTGCGCTTCTGCGCGATGTAGACGCGCACCAGCTGGTTGAGGCCCGGTGACAGCTCGTCGCCGTTCTCGCGGGAGAACACCTTGACGTCGACGATGATGCCGCTCTCGCCGTGCGGCACGCGCAGGGAGGTGTCGCGCACCTCGCGCGCCTTTTCGCCGAAGATCGCCCTCAGCAGGCGCTCCTCCGCCGTCAGCTCCGTCTCGCCCTTCGGCGTGACCTTGCCGACCAGGATGTCGCCCGGCCGCACCTCCGCGCCGATGCGGATGATGCCGCGGTCGTCGAGATCCTTCAGCACGTCCTCGCCGACGTTGGGGATGTCCCGCGTGATCTCCTCGGGGCCGAGCTTGGTGTCGCGCGCCTCGCACTCGTACTCCTCGATGTGGATCGAGGTGAAGACGTCTTCGCGCACGAGCTTTTGCGAAATCAGGATGGCGTCCTCGTAGTTGTAGCCCTCCCAGGGCATGAACGCGACGAGCACGTTGCGGCCGAGGGCGAGCTCGCCCTGGTCGGTCGCGGGGCCGTCCGCGATCACCTCGCCCTTCGCGACCTCCTGGCCGGCGTGCACGATCGGCCGCTGGTTGATGCAGGTGCCCTGGTTCGAGCGGACGTACTTGAGCAGCTTGTAGCCGTCGACCTTGCCCTCGGGCGTGCGGATCTCGATGCGGTCGGCCCAGACCGACTGCACGACACCGGCGTTCCGCGCCACGATGACGACGCCCGAGTCGACCGCCGCCTTGTACTCCATACCGGTGCCGACGAACGGCGCCTCGGCCCGCAGCAGGGGAACCGCCTGGCGCTGCATGTTCGAGCCCATCAGGGCCCGGTTCGCGTCGTCGTTCTCGAGGAACGGGATGAGCGCCGTAGCGATCGAGACGACCTGCTTCGGCGACACGTCCATGTAGTCGATGCGGTCGGGCTCCATCTGCAGCATGTCGTTCTTGTAGCGCACCGTGACCTTGGGGTTCACGAAGTGGCCGTCGGCTTCCAGAGGCGCGTTGGCCTGCGCGATGACGCAGTCGTCCTCCTCGTCCGCCGTGAGATACTCGATCGCGTCGGTGACGACCTGGGTCGCCTTGTCGACCTTGCGGTACGGCGTTTCGATGAAACCGTACTGGTTGATGCGCGCGTAGGTCGAGAGCGATCCGATCAGTCCGATGTTCGGACCTTCAGGCGTCTCGATCGGGCACATGCGGCCGTAGTGGCTGTGGTGCACGTCGCGGACATCGAATCCCGCGCGCTCGCGCGAAAGGCCGCCAGGGCCGAGTGCCGAGAGGCGGCGCTTGTGGGTGAGCTCCGCGAGCGGGTTCGTCTGGTCCATGAACTGCGAGAGCTGCGACGAGCCGAAGAACTCCTTCACCGCCGCCACGACCGGCCGGATGTTGATCAGCGCCTGCGGCGTGATCGACTCCTGGTCCTGGATCGTCATGCGCTCGCGCACGACGCGCTCCATGCGGGCGAGACCGATGCGGAACTGGTTCTGCAGCAGCTCTCCGACGGAACGCAGGCGCCGGTTGCCCAGGTGGTCGATGTCGTCGACGCTGCCGAGGCCGTGGTAAAGCGTGACCATGTAGTTGACCGTCGCGATGACGTCCTGCGGCGTCTGCGTCTTCGTGGTGGTGTCGGGCAGCCCGTTTGAGATGACGCGGATCACCTCGCCGTCGCGCGTGCGCGCGTCGACGGACGTGATGCCAGCCGCGTCGAGCTTCTCCGCCAGCTCGCGCGTGAAGACGTCGCCCTCGTGCACCAGCACGAGGCCCGTCTCCGGGTGACGGATGTCGCCTGTCGCCTGCAGGCCGACGATGCGCCGGCGCAGCGACAGCTTCTTGTTGAACTTGTAGCGGCCCACCGGCGCCAGGTCGTAGCGCTTGGGCTCGAAGAAGAGGCTCTCGAGCAGGGTGCGCGCCGAGTCGAAGGTCGGCGGCTCGCCCGGCCGGATGCGCTTGTAGATCTCGACGAGCGCCTCGTCGGTCGTCGACGTCGGGTCCTTCTCGAGCGTGGCCTGGATGTGGCCCTCGTCGCCCAGCACCTCCAGGATCTGCGCGTTGGACGAAAGGCCCATGGCGCGCAGGATAACGGTGGCGGGCAACTTGCGCGTGCGATCGACGCGCACCGAAAGGACGCCGTTCGCCTCGGCCTCGAACTCGAGCCACGCACCGCGGTTCGGAATCATCGTCGATGCGTAGATCGGGTTGCCGTCGGGATCAAAGGTGCGGTGGAAATAGACACCCGGGGAGCGCACCAGCTGCGATACGATGACGCGCTCCGCGCCGTTGATGATGAACGTGCCCTTGTCGGTCATCAGAGGGAAGTCTCCCATGAAGACTTCCTGCTCCTTGACTTCGCCCGTCTCCTTGTTGATCAGTCGCACGCGTGCTTTCAGAGGTGCGGCGAAGTTGACGTCGCGCTCCTTGCACTCCTCGACGTCGTACTTGGGCTCGCCAAGCGCGTATCCGACGAACTCCAGCACCAGCTTGCCGGTGAAGTCCTGAATCGGGCTGATGTCGTCGAAAAGGTCCTTCAGACCTTCGTCGAGAAACCAGTGGTAGGACTTCTGCTGGATTTCGATCAGGTTCGGCATATCCAAGACTTCCTGGATACGCGCGAAGCTCAGCCGTTCACGACTGCCAACCCTGACGGGATAGGCCAATCCGCGGTCCCCCCTCGTACAGTCGCCTGACAGCGCCTGCGCACTGACAGACTGTGACAAGTGTACACAATAGCAGAACGCGGCCTTGCGGTCAAGGATAGTCATCCTTACCGCTGGCCGCTTCACATGGGCCCAAGCTTCAGGGCCCTCTTCGGTTGAGCCTAGGCTTCGCCGCCGCCCTCGAACTCTCCTGCCGCGATGCGGGCAACTGTCGCTGTCAGCATCTGCCGCCACACGTCCAGGGGGCGGTCGAGCGGATAGGCCCCCGCCCTGATATCGCCCAGCAGGCGCTCGAGCGCACCCTCCGCGAAGGCGGCAAGCGACGCCGGGTAGCCCTGCCTGCGCTCCTCGAACTCGTCTCGGTCCACCACCTCCGGCGAACCGCCGTCCCCCCGCACGACCACATCCAGGTCGAGGTCGAGGAAGTCCACGCGTCGCGTGAGGCGGTTCACCTTGGGCGCCATGCAGATGTCGCCGTAGAGACCGCCGAAGGAACCGTCGGCCTCGAACCAGAGCGCGAGCTTGTAGCCGCGCGCCGGCCAGACGAAATCCCACGAGGGCTCCGCGAAGAAGATCCCCTTTTCCTGCCCGACGTACTCCATCCATACGTCGCGTGGCCGCGCGAAGAGAAGGCATTCCTCCTCGCCCTGTACCGGGCCATAGGCGGGCCAGCGGCGGTGTGGAGTCCAGGGGTACTTGTAGCTCGTCAAGGTGTACCGCTCGATCGCCATGTCAGGCGATCGGGGTGCCGGGGGCGACGTCGGCGTCGAGAGCGAGCAGGATGACGTCCGTCTCGTCGGGCACCGCTCCGAGGACAAGCACTTCGGATCGCACCGGGCCGACCTGGCGCGGCGGGAAGTTCACGACGGCCACGCAGAGCCGGCCAACGAGTTGCTCGGGTTCGTACCTTCGCGTGATCTGGGCGCTCGACGTCCGCTCTCCGAGCGGTCCGAAGTCGATGCGCAGCTTGTAGGCAGGCTTTCTCGCCTCGGGGAACGGGTCCGCCGCCACGATGCGGCCGACGCGCATGTCGATCTTCTGGAAGTCCTCAATCGACGCCAAGGGTGACCTCCTTCTCCCAAGCGAGCAGCCGCGCCTTCATCCGGCTGCCCTCACCGGCGCCGTAGTTGCCGATGCCGCCGGAGGCGGGCACGACGCGATGGCAGGGCACGAGCAGCACGAAGGGATTGCGCGCCATGGCGGAGCCTGCCGCCCGGGCGGCGCCGGGCCGGCCGGCCCGAGCGGCCAGCTGGCCGTAGGTCCTGGTCTCGCCGCAGGGGATTTCCATCGCGGCCTGCATCACCGCACGGTGGAAGGGCGGCACCGCAGAGAGGTCCATCTCGAGCGGGAACGGCCGGACGCCTTGCAGGTGGTCCCGCAGGGCTTGGTGCCAGGCGGCCGGCGCAGGCTCCGCCTCCGCGACCTCGGCGGTCGTCGCCTCGACGAGCTTGCCGTCCTCGACGCAGAAACTGATATCCCCGAAGGGCTCACCGGCGGCGAGCCTGTACCACGCCACCCAAGACCGCCTCCCATCCGGCGATCGAATCCGCAAAGCGGCAATCTCTCACGTACCGCGGATTCTACCAGAAGCGGCCCACGGATCAAGTCCCACCTCGGGGAGCGCGCCGGTCGGCGCGCCTCGCTGACAGCCGGATGCAGCTCACCAGACTCGCCGCCACGTTATTTGGAACACCTGATGGTCCGGCTCGGTCACCGGCGGCTGGGCCCCGCTGTCTGGAAGCGGCTTCCGGCCCACGAACACACTGCGCGAGGTCATGCGGTCGAGGATGTGCGTCGTCGGATCCAGGTAGTCGTTCGCGACCACGGTTTCTGTGCCGATCTCTCCCGAGGACGAGTCTGCCACCTTCAGTACCCCGGAAGCGTGCACCTTGAGCAGCCCACCCGCGACTCCCTCGTAGGTGTAGGTGGCCTTGCCGCCGGCAAGGGCGGCGGTCCAGGTGTCGCCCGCCTTGAGAGCGCGGGCGGGAACCGTCACAGCTGGCATCAAGGCGTCCCCTGCATCCTTGCCCTTGTAGAGCATCGCCCGGGCCGAGGCGGGCGTCGCGGACGCCGACAGCACCCGACCCGACGGGCCGACGACGTAGGTAAGAACCGGCGTGGGGGTCCCAGGCGGGTATTCCGTACCGAACGGGCCACCGCCGCTCGACGTCTTGGCGCTGTCGATGCGGACGGTAAGCACGTAGCCGCCTTTGGGGTTCGGCGTGAAGGCTTCCGTAATCTTCTCTTCGGACCTTATGGTGGTGACCGTCGTTTGTGCGCCTCCACGGCTGGCTCCGGCGACCTCCTGATAGCTCGAGAGCATCCGGTACGTTACACGCAGCGGCGCCCGTGGCGGCACGAAAGTGAGGTCCACGCTCAGAGCCGGTTCCTGGTGCGCAACCAGGAGCCGCTCCGCGGCACCGGCAAAGACCAGAATAGCGACGAGTGCCGCCGCCGCCACCCGCCACCGCTTTGTACGGCGTCCGCCGTGCCTCTCTAGCGCGCCGTCCCTCAGCGTCTGCCATAGCCGATCGGGATCTTGCGTGCACTGCCTGTCGTATTCGGCTCCGAGTCCCCTCAGCGCCAGTTCCAACCGGTCATCCTCACCCACCCAAGCGCGCCCCCTCTCCCGCCAGGTAGGCCTCGCGCAGCCGCAGGCGCGCGCGATGGAGGCGGCTCTTCACGGTGCCACTCGGCGCGTGCACCTGCCGGCAGACGTCCTCGAGCGGCAGGTCGAGGGCGTAGTGCAGCACGATGACCTCGCGCTCGGCGTAAGGCAGCCGTCGCACGAGGTCCGAGATCATCAAGGTGGTTTCGAACGAATAGGGGTCGGCCTGAAGGCCAGGGTCGGAGGCCGTCTCCGGGGGACGGCGCCGCCAGACCGTCCGCGCGACGTTGCGCGCCACCGCCAGGAGCAGAGCACCGTCGAAGTGCGGCTCCGGCCGATCGACATAGTGAAGGTACCTAAGCCAAGTCTCCTGCGATGCGTCGGCCGCCAAGGCCGGATCGACAAGCATGCCGAGGAGATAGCGGCTCACCTGCCGCTGGTAGCGCCGATAGAACTGCTCGAACGCTTCCTCCGTACCGGGCTTCGTCGCCCCCACCTCCGGCCTCGCACCGTTCACCCCATAACACACTCCGGTATGGCGATCGGTTGCAAGGTATTTCTAGAGATGTCGGGGCCCGCCTGTGTTGGTGTGCGTCGAAGGAGCGCTCCACGCTATAGCCGCGCGACCAATCCTGGGCAGGTGCGCCAAAGCCCTCGCAGCGCATCGGCTCGTCCGTCTCCGGGAAGGGATCGACGCGACTCCCGCCGATCGGACGCCACTTGCGGCTCTACACGCGCGACCCGAACCGGCGCCCGCATGGTACCTGGAAACTGCAGTGCGGCTGTGCCCAAGTCGCTCCGCGTCACTCTCTGCATCTTGATCAACCCCTCGGCCTCAGTCTGCCAGCATCGCACGGGCAGGCCATCGTTCCCAGGGCCGGTGGCGCCCTGTACCGGCGGCCAATCATGGGTCCGTGCCCCGCAGCGATGACATCCAAGGCGACGGACCGCATGTCCTGCTCTGGCGCAGACATGGGAAGCGGGCGGCGGGTCCACCCCGCCGCCCGCTTCGACTCTGCCAGCTATCGCGTGCGCTGCCACGTCCACTGGAACTCCGAGTGATCCGGTGCGCTCGACGGCGCCATCGTCCCGTTGTCGGTCACCGTCTTCGTCCCGGTTCCCGTCGTGCGTTCCGTGAAGCGCTCGGGAAGATGCGTCCCTGGAGCGAGGTAGATGTCGCCGATAGAGACGTACCTGCTCGGCTGGCCAACAAACTCGCCCCACGGAGTGGTCGTATCCGTCCACGTGGCGGAGAAGTGAACCTTGAGGTAGCCACCGACGACGCCTTCATAGGTGTACCTGCCGGGCAGTCCAGGCAAGGTCCCCGCTGCTGCCGCAGCATCGACCAGCCATGTGGCACCCGGCGTGACAACCTTGTCGGGCGCCGGTGGCAGGAGCGGGTCGCGCATCGTGTCGCCCGCGTACAGGCTTCCATGCGCCGACGCGGGGGTCACGCGTACGCTGAGCAGTTTCCCGGTTGCCCCGACCAGCCATGTCATTGTCGTGGGCTGGTAGAACGACCTGCCAGGCGGGTAACCGCTCGCCAGTGATTTGCCGTCCACGATCGCCAAGACTGGTTCGTCCCGCATGGTGAGCTTGTAACCGCCACCCGCGGTTGGGACGATCACGACTTGCATCTGCTGCTGTGAGCTACCGGTCTCCGTCTTCCCCGGGATGCCCGACTTGCTCCGGCCGATCACGTCCCGATACTGCGAGGTGACCTTGTACACGACCGCTGTTCTCGCCTTCGGCGGGATGAATGTCAGCTTGACCCCGGCAGGTATCCGCGCCGACCAGTGCAGGACGCCACCTCCGCAGGCGAGCAGGAGGACGAGCGCCGACGCGGCGACCCACCATCCGCCCTGCGGGGCTTCGCGGCGGGACCGCCGACGCGAAGCGTTGATCTGCCGCCAGATCGCGTCCGGATCGCGTCGCCACATGCGGTCGTACGTCTGCCCGATGCGTTCCAGTTCCCGTTCGAAGCTATCCTCGCTGCGCTTCATGCCGCTTCTCCTCTCCCGAAAGGTACGCTGCGCGGAGTCGGCGCCGCGCGCGGTGCAGCCGGCTCTTCACGGCGGAGCAATGCTCATTGATCTGACGGCCGATCTCCTCGAGCGAAAGGTCCAGGGCGTAATGCAGGACGATCACCTCGCGCTCGCGGTACGGCAGGCGGGCGATGAGGTCCGTCATCAGCACGGACTCCTCGAAGGACGCGACGCCAGCTTGACGCGCGAGGTCCGCGGCAAACTCCGGCCGCCTGCGCCGCCACATCGTCCGCACCACGTTGCGCGCCACGGCGATCAGCAGCGCGGCATCGAAGCGCGGCTCCGCGCGATCGACGTAGCGCAGGTAACGAAGCCAGGTCTCTTGCGCGGCATCGGCTGCGAGACCCGTGTCGCCGAGCATGGCCAGGACGAAGCGGGCGACCCTGCCTTCGTTGTGCAGGTAGAACTTTTCGAACTCGTCTGAAACCGCTGGCTCCATGCACTCACCCCCCACCCTTGCGAGCGGTTCGCCCCCTAACACGCATGAACGGTGCGTTGCGTTGCGCCCCTGTGCAAAAGTTCCTCGCCCAGGCGGTATGCTCGGGGCAGAGCAATCTGCCCGCGGAGGTGGGACGTGAGCGAAGCCGAGGAATTGGCGGCACGCCTCAAGCCTTGGAACAGCGGGGCCATCGTGGAGCGACGGCTTCCCGGCGGCACCCGCAGCGCCGTCTGGGCAGTAAGCATCTGCGGCCGTCGCTACGTGGCACGCCAGACGCGCCGCAGTGAGGAGGATCTTGTCTGGGAGCTCGATCTCCTCAGGCATCTCAAGGCTTGCGGTCTCCGGGTGCCGCGTCCTTTGGCGGCCGGAGACGGCCGCGACTCGGTGGACGGCCTCTTCGTGCTTGAGTGGCTGGACGGAGTAGCGCCCAAAACACCGACGGAGTGGCGGCAGACCGCCGCCGCCCTCGCCGATCTGCACGCGGCGACCCGGGGCTGGCCGCAGCGCCCAGGCTTCGTTTCAAGCATCGACCTGCTGGATCGCACCTGTGGCGGTGACGTCGACCTTGCCGCCGTGCCCGGGGAGGTGGTACGCCTGCTGCGGTCGGCCTGGGCGCCCCTCGTGGGCCTGCCGATGTCGGTCGTGCACGGGGATCCTCACGCGGGCAACCTGCGCGTGGCCGAGGAAGGGGTCGGCCTCCTCGACTGGGACGAGGCGAGGGTCGACGTCTCGCTCCTGGACTTCTCGGACCTGCCGCCCCATGCAGTCCCGCACCTCCCGGGTCTCCCGCCGGACCGCCTGCGCGCGGCGGGCGACGCCTGGGAGGTGGCAGCCAGTTGGACTCTCGAACCCGAGTATGCGAGGCGCCGTCTCGCTACGTTGACGGAGCGTCTTGGGCGCCTCGCAACCTGACGACGGAGCGTCTTGCGGGCCAAAACATCGTGGAGGTGCATGGACGTGGCGACAGAGCGCTTGCGCATCGGCAGCGGCGCACCCTGGGAGCACGAGGTCGGCTACAGCCGCGCGGTCCGCGTCGGCGAGCGCGTGCTCGTGGCGGGCACGACAGCGGTCGTGGATGGCGAACCCGCCTACCCAGGGGACGCCTATGGCCAGACCCGGCTCATCCTCGAGATCATCGAACGGGCGCTCGGAGAGGCGGGCGCGCAGATGCGCGACGTGGTGCGCACCCGCATCTTCACAACCGACATCGCGCGCTGGCGGGAGATTGGCCGGGCGCACGGCGAGGTCTTCAGCGGCGTGATGCCCGCGGTCACGATGGTGCAGGTGGCGGCTCTCATCGACCCGCGCCTCCTGGTCGAGATCGAGGCGGAGGCCATCCTGGACTGAGAGCGGCCCGGGCCGTCGTCACGACGCTGGCGCGAACGGGAACATGCCGTTCGGCTGGATCACCTGTCCGCCGCGGCACGTGCCATCGGGTGCGAGGTCGAACTGCACGCTGAAGCCCGGCAGACCCTTCAGGCCGAAGCGGCCCTGGCCCTCCGGCACGAGTTCGTACGGCAGCTGGCCTTCGAGCGTCAGGGTCAGTGCGGCGTCGCCTTTCAGCTCCACGCGCATCTTCTGGATCCCGGCGACGAGGTACAGGCCGAGACAACGGCTCAGTTCATGGCGGGGCATGGTCCCCGCGTCGGGAAGGCGCCGAAAGACGATCGGCGGCGTTGTCGGCTCGAACTGGATCTCAAGCGACTCCACGCGGCCGTCGAGGCCAAGACGGAAGGGGATCCGCCAGCTCGTTGGGATGGTCTCGAGCTCGGCGTGGAGGACGAAGACGTCGTAGTGGAAGTGTTCGAGCGGCAGGGGCTCCGGCCATGGGTGGTAGGTCATGGCGAGACCCTGCTCCCCAGGGGCGATCCGCAACGATCCGTACGCGGGATGTTCGTAGGTGCCAAGGTAGCCCTCGAGCCCCAGGCTCGGCGCTGTGCCCTGGACCTGCTGCTGGCTGTAGTCCCCGCCCTGGTGCGCCACCGTGAGCAGCTTCTCCATCTCGGCCTGCAGGTAGGCCGGCCAGTCTCGCTCCGGCAGACCCAGCACCCGATCGACGACCGCATAGGCGACCGCGGCCGGCAGCGCGCTCATCTCCTGGTTGCAGAGCACGGCGGCGCCGAGGCGTTCCTCCGGCACCAGCATGACCATCGCGGTGAAGCCGTCGATGTTGCCGCCGTGGTGCACGACCGCCTTGCCCATATAGACCTCGGTGAACCAGCCGAGGCCGTATGCTGGCGCGTACCGTCGCTCGTCGCGCGCGGTCTGGGGGATGACCATCTGCGGGCTGTGCATGAGCTGCAGGCTCGCCTGACTGACGAGACGGGCCCCGTCAACCTCGCCGTCACCGAGGTGCAGGCGAAGCCACCTGGCCATGTCCCTGGCACACGAGTTCACCGCGCCGGCGGGTCCGAGCGCGTCGATGTCCGCGAAGGGCACCTCGACATTCGCTCCGTTCCTGCGGGCGTACGGCCGGGCGTGGTTCTGGTCCGCCTGGGAACGATGCACCGAAAAGTTCGTGCGCCGCATGCCGAGCGGCGCGAGAATGCGCTCCCCGGCGAACTCCTCCCACGTCTTCCCCGCAAGCCGCTCGACCAGGTAGCCGAGCGTCGTGAACATCATGTTCTGGTACTGGAAGGTCGTCCTGAAGGGGCGGCTCAGCTCGAGGTAGCGCAGGCGCCGCACGAGCTCCGCGCGCGAGAGACCCGCCTTGTACCAGGAAAGTTCGTGCCTCGGCAGCCCCACCCGGTGGCAGGCCATATCCCGCGGCGTCACCGCCTGGCTCGCGACCTCGTCGTGGAGGGAAAAATCCGGCATATAGCTGCGGACCGGTGTGTCCCAGTCGAGCCTGCCTTCCTCGGCCAGCATCGCGATCGACATCGCCGTGAAGGCCTTCGTGGCGGAACCGATGGCAAAGAGCGTCTCATCGTCGACTGCGCCGCCGTGTGCGAGATCGCGCACACCGAAGCCGTCGCAGAGCAGAACCTTGTCCTCATGGACGACGGCAGCCGCGGCGCCCGCAACGTTGAGCGCCGTCATGGCCGCCTGGACGATCCCCCTGAGATCCGCAGCTACTTGAACGCCCTCGGTATCTGCCATGCCCTCGTCCCTTTCCGGTGCCACCTGCGGCTTAGCGTCCACCTAAAGGAAGTCCCTGTCCAGAGACGAACGACACATGTGCCAGCAGCCGCTACGGAAGGAGGCAGATCCATGGCCACGCGCCTCCAAGCACGCGTCACGACCGGGCTCGGCAAGGCCAAGAGCAATGTCGGGACGTCCGCCGCCTCCGTCGCTGCCGCTCTCGGGCTTGCCGAGGTCTATCCCGGAACGCTCAACCTGGCACTGGGCCAACCGTTCGAGGTACCGGTGGACGCGCATCCTGTGGTGCTCCCGTCGCTTGGCGCCAGGCATCAGCCGTTCTACTTCTACCCGGCAGAACTCGCGGGCAAGGCTGTCTGGGTCACCCGCAGCCTCAGCCAGATCGAGGTCGCCGACGATCTCCTGGAGATCGTGGCCGACTGCTCCCTACGGGCAGCCCTGAACCTCCAGGACGGTGACGAGGTCGTGCTCACTTTGCGAACTGCCCCGTAGCACGCAAGGCCAGCAGGGCGCGGCGTGAATGAAAGGAACGGAAGCGGCGGCAGGCTCTTTTGCCGCCCATCGTTCATTCATGGACGTGCTTGTTGGCGGCCTCCGCGGACTGCGGGCCACGCTCATGGACCGCGGTGATAGACGTCGCGTCGATGGCCCACCTTCACGACGGTCACCGTCCGCCTTCCATCGTCAATCTCATACAGGATACGATAGTCCCCTTGCCGGAGCCGATAGCGCTCTTGTCCGGACAGTTTCTCGCAACCGGATGGGCGTGGGTCCTCCGATAGAGCGTTGACGCGAGCCAGAATTCGGGCGACGTCCGCGTTCGGAACCGTCCGCAGATCCTTAGCGACGGACTCCTTGACCGCCAGCCTATAGCTTTCCATGCTCTTTCAGATTGGCGAGCAATTCCTCATACGACATCACCGGTTCGTGTGCGCGCTCCGAAAACGCGGCCAGATCCATCTCGTCCTCCTGAAGCACCAGCCGAACGGCCTCATTGACGATGTACGACATAGATCTGCGGTTGTGCAAGGACTTGACCCGCAACGCTTGGTGCAGGTCGGCATCCAGGTAAACCGTGAGACGCTCCATGTCCCCGCCCATCTTTCTCACTCCTAACATCATGACATTATATCGCTTTGCTGACCTGACGTCACACCGTTACACCTACCGCGCGACGGGATCCCCGCCCAGCAACGCATGAAGGCGGGCGGCAGTGCTACCTGCCGCCCGCCTTCCGCTTGCCTTCGAACTACTTGATGGTGACCTCGGCGCCCGCCTCGGTGAGCTTGGCCTTGATCGCCTCGGCGTCGGCCTTGGAGACCTTCTCCTTGACAGGCTTCGGCGCGCCGTCGACGAGGTCCTTGGCCTCCTTGAGGCCGAGGCCGGTGATCTCGCGCACGACCTTGATCACGGGAATCTTGTTGCCGCCCGGGGCGTTGAGGATGACGTCGAACTCGGTCTGCTCCTCCTCGGCCGGCGTTGCGGCAGCTGCCGCCGGAGCCGCGGCCGCGACCGCCACCGGGGCCGCCGCCGACACGCCGAACTCCTCCTCGAACGCCTTGACGAGCTCGTTGAGCTCGAGAACGGTCATACCCTTGATCTGCTCGAGAACGTCTGCAACCTTGCTCACTGCGTAACCTCCTTAGATTCTCGGGTCGCTTGGAATCAGCTGGCGCGCTGACGCGCAAGCGCGTCCAGGCCGTAGGCCAGGTTGCGCAGCGGCGCGGAAAGCACGGACGCCATGGCGTAGAGCGGAGCCTGCATGCCACCCGCCACCTTGGCGAGCAGCACATCGCGCGGCGGCAGGTCGGCGAGGTCGCGGACCTGCGCGGCGTCGATCACGAGCCCCTCGAGGACGCCACCCTTGATCGTCAGTTCCTTGTTGGTGCGCTGGAATCCGGAGAGCACCTTGGCCGGTGCCACCAGATCCTCGCGCGAGACGGCGAGCGCGGTGGGGCCGGTCAGGTAGGGCTCGAGGCCCTTGATCCCGACCTGCTGGGCCGCCTTGCCGAGAAGGGTGTTCTTGACGACGTGGAAGGTCACGCCCTGCTTGCGCAGTTCCCCGCGCAGCTTCTGGGACTGCGCCACGCTGAGGCCCTTGAACTCCGCCAGGACGACGCTCTGGGCGCTCTTCAGGCTCTCGGCGATCTCCGCGACGGCATCGATCTTGGCCTGTGTGGTCATTTGCATTCACCCCCTCGCAACAGGAAAGCGGTCTTCGCACGCGCGAAGACCGCATAGGCACGCTCAGCTGAGAACTGACGTACATCTGCCTCGGCAGGTCGCCCGAAGGGCTGTTATGGCGATGCCACCTGCGGTCTACGGCGAACGGACTATAGTATGGCGATGATCCGGGTCGGCGTCAATCCGCCGCGGCCTGGAACACCGCGAGGGCGTGGGCCGGGTTCAGCTTGATGCCAGGGCCCATGGTGGTCGTGATGCTGATCGTCTTGAGGTAGGTCCCCTTGGCGGCGGCCGGCTTGGCCTTGATCAGCGCGTCCAGCAAGGCGTGGAAGTTCTCGGCGAGCTGCTCGGCCTCAAACGAGAGCCGGCCGATCGGTGCGTGCACGATGCCCGCCTTCTCGACGCGGTACTCGATCTTTCCAGCCTTGATCTCGCGCACGGCCGTGCCGATCTCCATCGACACCGTACCGGTCTTCGGGTTCGGCATCAGGCCGCGCGGGCCGAGGATGCGGCCGATGCGGCCGACGAGCGGCATCATGTCCGGGGTTGCGACCGAGACGTCGAAATCGAGCCAGCCGCCCTGGATCTTCTCGATCATGTCCTCGGCGCCGACGAAGTCCGCGCCGGCGTCCTGCGCCTCGCGGGCCTTGTCGCCCTTGGCGAACGCGAGGACCCTCAGTACCTTGCCCGTGCCGTGCGGCAGCGCGACGGCGCCACGGACCATCTGGTCGGCGTGCTTGGGGTCGACGCCCAGACGCACCGCGACCTCGACGGTCTCGTCGAACTTGGCCGACTTGACCGACTTCAGGATCGAGATGGCTTCCTGGAGTTCATAGAGCCGCTGGCTCTCGATCTGCTTTTGCGCGTCCGCGAGTCTCTTGCCCAATCCAATCTACCTCCCGTGGTGCAGACGGCCGTACGGCCTCCCACGATGTTTCGGGTCAGACGATCTGGATGCCCATGCTCCGGGCGGTGCCCTCGACCATGCGCATGGCCGCCTCGACGTCGCTCGCGTTGAGGTCCTGCATCTTCAGCTCGGCGATCTCGCGCACCTTGTCGCGCGGGACCTTCGCGACGATCTCCGTGTTCGGTTTCGCCGAAGCCGTCTCGAGACCCGCGGCCTTCTTGAGCAGCACCGAAGCCGGCGGGCTCTTCAGCACGAAGGTGAACGAGCGGTCCTCGAAGATCGTGATCTGCACGGGGATGATGAGCCCGGCCTGGGCGGCCGTGCGCTCGTTGTAATCCTTGCAGAACGCCATGATGTTGATGCCGTGCGGGCCGAGCGCCGTACCGACCGGAGGGGCCGGCGTCGCCTTGCCCGCGGGAATCTGCAGCTTGACCTGGGCCATGACCTTGCGCGCCACGATGGAACCTCCCTACATCTCCTCGACCTGATGGAAATCGAGTTCGACCGGCGTCTCACGGCCGAACATCGAGACGAGCACCTTGACCTTGCCGCGTTCGGGCGCGATCTCCTCGACCACCCCGACGAAGCCGCTGAACGGCCCGTCCTTAACCTTGACCGCGTCGCCGATCGCGACCCGGATCCGGGGGCGCTCCACGAGGCCCATCTGCCGCATGATCGCATCCACCTCGGCCACCGTCAGCGGGATGGGCTTCTGGCCCGAGCCGACGAAGCCGGTGACGCCCGGCGTGTTGCGCACGACGTACCACGAGTTGTCCGTCATGATCATGTTCACGAGGACGTAGCCCGGGAACACCTTGCGCTTCTGCAGCTTCCGCTTGCCATCCTTGATCTCGAGCTCCTCTTCCATCGGGACGAGGATGTCGAAGATCTGCTCCTGCATGCGGTAGGACTCCACGCGGCGCTCGAGGTTCGTCTTCACCTTGTTCTCGTAGCCCGAGTAGGTGTGGATGACGTACCAGTTGCGCTCAGCGGCGCTCGCGGCGCTGGTCTCAGACATGGCTGAGCAGCGCTCCGAAGAGGAGGTCCGCGAGGTAGATGAGGAGCGTCAGGATGCCGACCATGATCAGCACCGACAGGGTGTAAAGACCCGTCCGCCGCAGGTCTGGCCAGACGACCTTGCGGGTCTCGGCGCGCACCTCGCGATAGTACTGCGAAGTGCGCTCAACGACCGACGCCTTCTCCACGCTCGCAACGCTCCCTTGCCAGCCGCTGAAATCCCAAAAGCGTGAAACAGAAAGTTAACGCGTCTCGCGGTGCAGCGTGTGGTGGCCACACCGGGGGCAAAACTTCTTGAACTCGATGCGGTTGGGATCGTTCTTCTTGTTCTTCATGGTCGAGTAGCTGCGCTCATGGCAGTCGACGCATGCCAGGGTTACGATGTTGCGCACAGACGTCACCCCCCCAAAAACCGCTCAGTTAGTCTATCATGTGCCAATGCACGCGTCAACGCAGGCGCGGGCACCGATGGTGCCCGCGCGAGGCAAACTGGCAGGGCCGGAGGGACTCGAACCCCCAACACGCGGATTTGGAGTCCGCTGCTCTACCGATTGGAGCTACGGCCCTAGGCATCGACCATTGTAAGGGATCGGGCCCAGTCGCGCAACGCTTGTCGCTTGTAGGGCTACTGGCTGATCGAGGTGACGACGCCGGCGGCGACGGTGCGGCCGCCTTCGCGGATGGCGAAGCGCAGGCCCTCTTCCATGGCGATCGAGTTGATGAGTTCGATGCTCATCTCGACGTTGTCGCCAGGCATGACCATCTCCACGCCCTCCGGCAGGGTCACGACGCCCGTCACGTCCGTCGTGCGGAAGTAGAACTGCGGCCGGTAGCCGTTGAAGAACGGCGTGTGGCGCCCGCCCTCTTCCTTCGTAAGCACGACGACCGCGCCCTTGAACTTCGTGTGCGGCTTCACCGAACCCGGCTTCGCCAGCACCTGGCCGCGCTCGATCTCGTCCTTGTCCACGCCGCGCAGGAGGCAGCCGATGTTGTCGCCCGCAATGCCCTGGTCGAGCAGCTTGCGGAACATCTCCACGCCCGTCACGACCGTCTTCTTCGCCTTCTCGGTCAGTCCGACGATCTCGACCTCTTCCCCGACCTTCACCGCGCCGCGCTCCACGCGGCCCGTCGCCACCGTGCCGCGGCCCGTGATCGTGAAGACGTCCTCCACCGGCATCAGGAACGGCTTGTCGGTGTCGCGCACCGGTGTCGGCACGTACTCGTCCACCGCGTCCATCAGCTCCCAGATCTTGCCGCAGCTCGCGCAGTCCCGCTTGCCGCAGCCGCACTCGAGAGCCTTCAGGGCCGAGCCCACGATCACCGGCACGTCGTCGCCAGGGAACTGGTACGACGTCAGCAGTTCCCGAACCTCGAGCTCCACGAGCTCCAAAAGCTCCGGGTCGTCCACCATGTCCGCCTTGTTCAGGAACACCACGATGTTCGGCACGCCCACCTGCCGCGCCAAGAGAATGTGCTCGCGCGTCTGCGGCATCGGACCATCCGTCGCCGCCACCACCAGGATCGCTCCGTCCATCTGCGCCGCGCCCGTGATCATGTTCTTCACGTAGTCCGCGTGCCCTGGGCAGTCCACGTGCGCGTAGTGCCGCTTGTCCGTCTCGTACTCCACGTGCGCCGTCGCGATCGTGATGCCGCGCTCCCGCTCCTCCGGCGCCTTGTCGATCTGGTCGAACGGCACGAACTCCGCGCCGCCCGCCGCCGACAACACCCGCGTGATCGCCGCCGTCAGCGTCGTCTTCCCGTGGTCGATGTGCCCGATCGTCCCCACGTTCACGTGTGGCTTCGTCCGCTCGAACTTCTTCTTCGCCATCGCGCTCTCCCTCTGCTCAGGTTGTTCGGCCCTGACGATTCGCGCTCGTCCCCGGATTTCCTCCCGCTCAGCGCTGGCGCGGCGCGAGGGAAGGCACTCCCGGCGACAGCAGGAGCGCGATCAGGGTGCCCGCCAGGATGGCGTCCGTGAATCCGAGCCCTTCCACGACATCGGGAACGTTCTGCGCCGAGAGAGCCGCCAGCTCCCCCAGCACGATGCCAAGGCCGCCGTGCAGCAACCACCACGAAACGACGGCCCCCGTGGCGAGCACCAGCGCCGCGCCGACACCGACGCACCAAAGGAGCCACGGTGAAAGCGCTGGCGCCAGCGCCGGTCGCGGCGGCAGCCTGAGGTCGGGCATCGGTGGCGCAGGCTCGTCCGCCACGCTCTGCAGCAGGAGCCTGAACTCGTTATCGGAGATCTCCGACGACATGCAGAGCACCTCCTTCGACGTTTGGCCTGTCGGCGGCGAGCGCCTGCTGGAGCTTGGCTCTCGCGCGGTGGACGAGCGTCTTGACGCTGCCGGTCGGAATGCCTAGGATGCCTGCGGCCTCGCGGTAGCTGAGCTCGTCCCGCAGCACGAGTTCCACCGCCACCCGCTCGGCCGGGCGCAAAGCGGCGAGGGCCGCCCGCAGCCGTTCGCGCTGCTCGAGCGCGGCGATGCCGACATCGGGCTCAGGAGCGTCGTCGGCTGCTTCGGGAACGCGATCCACAGGCAGCTCGCGCGCGCGCCCGAGTGCGTTGCGCGCCAGGTTGGCAACAATGCGCAGCAGCCAGCCGGTAAACGCGCCGTCGTCCCTGAGCTGGCCCATGTGCAGCCAGGCGCGCGTCAGGGCCTCCTGGGCGACGTCCTCGGCCATGCCGGGATCTTGCAGGAAGTGCAGCGCGAGCGAGTAGGCCCGCGGCCAGAGCGGCCGCACGAGTTCCTCGAACGCACCCGCATCGCCGCCGCGCGCCCGCGCGACGAGCGATGACTGCCGCGCGTCCAACGGCCACACCTCCGTCCCTGCCCAGCATGACCGCCGTCGGCGCTTCATGGTTTCGCCGCCCGCCGGGCGATGCCTTCGCCCGGTGAAACCTCTCGCCCCGCTCGCGGGTCTAGAGGACAAAGGGAAGTGAATGTGCCTTGCGCCGACCGATAGGCATCGCCGCGTTCGTCCTGGCCCTCGCCGTCCTGGCCCTCCTCGTGTTCGCCCTGCGCCAGGGCGTGACCATCCACCTGCCCCAGATCTCCACGTGGCGCCGCATTGCGCTCGGCGCATCCGGGCCGATCCATCATGGCTCGGGCAGCCACCAAGCGCAGGGCATCCAGGAAGTTGTCGTCCAGGTGCCAAGCGTCGGCGACGTCCAGGTGTCGACCTCGCCCGGTTCCCGGATCAGCTGGAACTGGTCGGCCGCCGGCTCGACGAGCAGTGTCATGCAGGTTGGTGACGCGGGAGGCGTCCTGACGCTCACCTATACGCCGCAAGCGCCGCTCGAGCTCAACTTCAACTCGATGCCCGACGTCCTGCAGGTGCAGATGCCGCCTGGGCTGAATGCCGAGCTTACCGTCGCGACCGGCGGTGCGACGATCTCCGGGACGTACCGGGCGGTTTCCGCCGACGTCACCACGGGCGCGCTCTCCGTCCGCGACTTCGCGGGCCAGCTCACCGGCAACGTCGTGACCGGCCCCCTGAATGCGCAGGCGGTCACGGCCAAGGGGCCGCTCAAGCTGCGGGTCGGCACGGGTCCGCTCAACTTCTCGGGCGATCCCGGCCTCGAGTCCTCGTTCACGGTCGGCACGGGGCCGCTTTCCCTGCGGATCGCGCCACACGGCAGGCTCCAGGTACAGTCCGCCGCGCATCTCGGACCGATGAGCTCGGGCTTCTCCGGTCTCCCAAACGGCACCAACGGCGTCTTCGACGGCACCATAGGACAAGGTCCTGCGGGCAGCCTGGCGGTGGACGACGGCACAGGCCCCGTCAGCATCATGCCGCAATAGAAAGGGAGCAAAGCGCATGAACGTCATTCCTGCAAACCTTACCGGCATCGCGTTCATCGGCGTGCTGATCCCTCTGGTGCTGTTCGTCGCCATCGCGGCGATCATCATCGCCGTGCTCTACTTCCGCCACAAAGAGCGCATGGCCTACCTGACCGGCACGCGGGCGGCGGAGCCTCCCGCAGCGCCAGGCAACACCTATCCGTACCCGCCGCCCGTGCCGCCTCCCTACGCCTACCCGCCTCCCGCTCCGGCGCGTCCCCTGGCGACGTCGTTCAACCTGGTGGGCATCGGTCTCGGCATCACGCTCGGCCTCTTGCCGATCGGGTTCGGGCCCTGGCTGATCGTCGGGCTGATCCCGCTCTTCATCGGCCTCGTGCGGCTCGGCCTGCTGCAGTTCGATCCACCGAGCCCGGCCGTCCCGGCCCTTGAGCGCATGCACTGGCTGCGCCGCGGCCTCTGGACGGGAGGCATCGGCCTCGCGCTCGTGCTCGCCTTTCTCACCATCGGCGTCGGGCCGTGGCTTCTGCCCGGCACGATCACCCTCGGCTACGGCCTTGGCCAGCTGGCCGCCTACTACCTTGAACCGCACCTGCGCGGCAGGACGCCTCCGACAGGTCTTTAGGCTCCGGCAGCGAAGGCAGACTGCGGTGGGCAGTCTGCCTTTGTTCTGGTGATCAAACCTCATGCCTGAGCGACCTCATGGGCACGCCGACAGCGCACAGCTTCCCGTCTCCGGATGGCAGGCGCTGCGTCTGTGCCCGAAGCCCGTGGTCATCTTCCTCTATGGCACCTTCGCGTCGGATGTCGGTCAGGGCTTCTTCCGGCTCGTGCTGCCCTGGCTCGTGTACAACCTGAACAGCACGCCGGAGGCACTCGGCACGCTCGCGGCGATCCAGTTCCTGCCCGGGCTGCTGCTGCCTTGGCTCGGCGCCATCGTCGACCGCAGCGACGTCCGCCGCGTCATCGCCCTGGCGAGCCTCGTGCAGATCGCCTTCGTGACCGCCACGCTGGTTCTGTTCGTCACCGGCCGTCTCAGCCTGTGGCTGATCTACGTCGCCGCCATGTTGGCGACGGGCCTGGGCATGCTCGCCTACAACGGACAGAACGTCCTGCTGAGACGGGCGACGCCGGAGCGGGCGCGGGTCTCCGTGAACGCCCTCTCGGCCATCGTGTTCACCGTCGCCTGGTATGTCTCGCCAGGGCTCGCCGGCCCCACCATCAGCCGGCTCGGCATCGCCTGGGCCCTCGGCATCAACGCCTTCGCCTACGTATTCGTGCTCGTGCCGGCGCTGTTTCTGCCGCGCACGCTGCCCGACGCCGCGGCGACGCAGGGCGTCGACGTGCTGCGCCCGGCGTGGGCTGCCCTGCGCAAGGCGCCCAGCGTCCTGCACATCACGCTGGTCTTCGCGTTCTGGAACTTTACGTGGGGCGGCGTCTACGCCCTCGAGGTCTTCTTCTTCCGCAGCACCCTGCACTGGAACGCAGCCGAGGTCGGTCTCGTCGGCATGGCGGCCGGGCTCTTCCCGGTGGCGCTCGGCGTCGTCGGCCCGTTCCTGGCAGAGAGGCTGCGCATCGACCACCTCCTGATCGCGACGCTCGGCCTCTCAGGGCTCGGCATGGCGATCCTCGGCTTCGTGCGCAGCCCCTTGGCCGCCATCGTGGCCGTAGGGCTCCTGGATGGCGCCGTGGCACCTGTCTCGATCATCATGGCCACGCTGTCGCAGCGACAGGTGGCGAGCGCGGTCTACGGCAGGGTCAGCGCGATGCAGTCGCTGGTCGTCAACCTTCCCCTTCCAGCGGGCGGGGCGCTTGCCGGCGTGCTTGCGCAAAGCTTCGGCATTCCCGCGACCTTCTCTGTGCTGGGCGTCGTCACGCTCCTTAGCGGCGGCGCGGTTCTGCGCTCGGGCCTAAGGCGACTGCGACTCGACTTGTGACGCTGGCACTCAGGCGCGAACGAACGCAAACGCGGGACGGCATCCGCCGTCCCGCGTCCATGTCTAGTGGTCGTTACTGGATCTGCAGGGTTCCCATCATCCAGCCTGGTGTGATCATCGGGCCGCCCCAACCGGCCGAGCCGGTGCCGCAGGGCTGGTAGCACTGCCAGCTGTAGGTGCCGGCCTTTGCAGGGGTCTTGAAGGTCACGACCGTCACCGACGGGACCACCGTGCTGCCCTGGTCGGTCGCCGCGGGAAGCGGGATGTTGAGGCCGAGGCCGGAGACCGTGAACGTGTGGGCGATGGCGCCGCTCGCCTTGAACGAGCTCTCCTGCGTGCCGTTCACGGTTTCCGTGTTGCCGACGGTGCCCGAGACCTTCGCGTAGGTGGCCGGGACCGTCCCGCCGCCATCGTCGTAGTTCTTGATCGTCAAGGTGACCGTGGCGTTCGCCGGCAGCGTGATGGTCGCCGGCATCGGGTTCTTGCCGTCCTCGGAGAAGAACGGCCAGTCGGGGTGCTGGGAGTTGCCGCCGTTAACGACTTCCCAGTTGTACGAAACGGTCTGCGGGGCCGGGGTCGACGTCGTGGTCGACGTCTTGGGCTTGCTGGCGGCCGAAGCGTTGCCAGCGGCCTGCTGCTGGCCGCAACCGGCGATCAGGATGCTTGCGACACCGACGACCGCTGCGGCGACTGCGAGGCGACCACCCTTCAAGTGCATCATATCGGATCTGCTCCCCTCACAAGATATCCTCGACGTGCCCATTGTCGCAGGCGGCGCAACTTTGCTAGAGGGGCAAAGGCACCGAAACTGCATAGTCCGCCCGGCGGCCTAGACCTGACCCACTTTGTCATGTTTACGTCCCTTTGGCCCCTGTCCGGACGGCCGTTCGGCATCCTCGCCCTGGTTCTGTCGCCGCGTCCGCCAAACGAACGGCCCGACCGGCTTTTGCCGATCGGGCCAGTGAGCGCGACGCTCAGTTGTTCGAGAACGTCACCTTGCCGGTCATGTAGCCGTCGGTCGCCATCGCGCCTTCCCAGCCGTCGCTGCCGCTGCCGCAGGGCGCGTAGCACTGCCAGGTGTCGACGCCGCTCTTCGGCGTGTGGAACGTGAACGTCACGACGGTCGGCTGCTGCGCCGACTTGGCGACCGGAATCGGCACGTTGAGGTTGAGCGCGGAGATCGTGAAGGTGTGCGCCACCTGCGCGACCGCCACCTGCGTCTCGCTCTGGCCGTCGATCGTCGCGTCGCCGCCGGTGGTACCGGTGATCTTGCCGTACTGGGCCGGTACGGCGGCCGCGCCGTCGTCGAAGCTCGTGATCGTCATCGTCACGTCCGCGTTGGCGGGCAGCGTGAAGTCCGCGGGCATGAACTCAGGCCAGCCCGGCTTGCCGGTCATGCCACCAGTCAAAACGGTCTCGTAGAAATGGTACTTAACCGGAGGGGCCGCATGGGCGGTACCAGCGGCCGTCTGCTGGCCGCAACCCGAAGCGAGAGCCGCGAGCGAAAGAACGCCGACCGCCGTCAAGGCCATCTTCCCGATCCGAGGCATGTTACGCATGAGTCCACTCCCCGTAAAAGGCGTTTGCCGACAGGACCAGTTTGCATCGCGGCAAACGACCTACATATCGGCGAGTGGTCCTACTGCTGCGCAGGCGGACGGCGCATTATCTCGGGTCCCTTTTGCCCACGCCGACGGACATTTGGTCTGCTACTTTCAGACGCCTTCCTGGTTGCCGTGGCTGCCCGCGGCTTCCAGCGCCGCCAATGCCGCAGGATTTTCGAGCGCGCTCTGGTCGCCCAGCGGCTGGCCAAGATACGCCTGCCGCGCCAGCCGGCGCAGAATCTTGCCGTTGCGCGTGTGCGGCAGCTCCTCCACGAACACGATCGTGCTCGGCCTCAGCGACTTCCCGAGCACTTGGGCCACCTGCGCCTTGAGCGCATCCATCAGCGTCTGCCCGGGTGTCGCGCCCTCACGCAGGACACAGAAGCACGCGATCGTCTCGCCCTTGACCGGATCGGGCAACCCGACGGCCGCGGCCTCCTTGACGTCCGGATGGCCGACGAGGGCCGACTCCACCTCCGCGGGGCCGACCCGCTTGCCCGCGACCTTGATCGTGTCGTCCGATCGCCCAAGGATGTACCAGAAGCCGTCGTCGTCGACGTAGGCCCAGTCGCCGTGGTACCAGACGCCGGGAATCCTGCCGTAGTACGTCTCGAGGTAGCGCTGGTCGTCGTGCCAGAAGCCGCGTGTCATGCCCGGCCAGACCGACCGCAGCACCAGCTCGCCGACCTCGCCGCGCACGCTCTGGCCCTCCTGGTCGACCACGTCGGCCGAGATGCCCGGGATCGGGCCACGGAACGAGCATGGCTTGATCGGCTCCGTGGGGAAGCAGCCGACGATGCCGCCGGAGATCTCCGTTCCGCCCGAATAGTTGATGATAGGCAGCCGGCCGCCGCCGACCACCTCGAAAAACCAGCGCCAGGGATCGGGGTTCCAGGGTTCTCCCGACGATCCGAGCACCCTGAGCTCCGGCATCGGCCAGCGCCGCACCGGCTCCTCGCCGTGCGGCATGAGGCTGCGCACCGCTGTCGGCGAGATCCCGAAATGGCTGACGCCATGTCGAGCGATGATCTGCCACAGCCGATCCGGCCCCGGATAGTCCGGCGTGCCTTCGTAGAGCATGACGCCCGCGCCAAGGAGCGGGGCGCCATAGATCGCCCACGGACCCATCATCCAGCCCATGTCCGTGTACCAGAACAGCAGGTCGCCGGGACGCACGTCGAAGGCGTGGGCGAGATCCTGCGCAGCCTTGACGGGGAAGCCGCAGTGCGCGTGGACGGCACCCTTCGGCCGACCGGTCGTGCCGGAGGTATAGATGATCATCAGAGTGGTCTCGGGATCGAGGAGCGGCGTCGGCATGCCGCCCTGGCCGCTCTGCCGCAGGTCCGCCCAGTCGATGTCGCGGCCCTCCTGCCAGGGCACCTCGCGACCGAGCCGGCGCACCACCGCGACGTGCTCCACACTCGGTGCGAGCCGCGCGGCCTCGTCGGCCGTCTCCTTCATCGCGATCGGCTTGCCGCGGCGCCAGAACCCGTCGGCCGTCACCAGCAGCTTCGCGCCGGCATCCCTGAGGCGCGTCGCGACCGCCTCGGCGCCGTAGCCGGAGAACGTGGGCACCAGGATGGCCCCGATCTTGGCGGCGGCGTAGGCGATGATCATGGTCTCGGGCAGCATCGGCAGGTAGACGCCGAGCGCGTCGCCCTGGGCGATGCCTATCCTGCGCAGCCCGGCGGCGACCTCGTCGACCTCGGTCTTGAGCTCCCTGAAGCTCAGGCGGCGGGACGCGCCATCCTCGCCCTCCCAGGCGAGGGCCGTCGCTGAGCCGAGCTCGCCCTCGGCATGCACGTCGATGCCGGCGTGCGCCACGTTGAAGTGACCGCCCCGAAACCAGAGCGGGAACTCGCGGCCGCGCGACAGGTCGAGCACCTCGGTGTACGGCGTCTGGAACGCGATGCCGAGACTGCGCACGCTCGCGTCCCAGAACCACTCGGGGTCCTGCGCGGCGCGCCGGGAGAGCTCCGCCACGTCGGAAAGCCCCTCGGCGGCGAGGAAGCGGCCCAGCACCGACTCCCGGATCTGCGCTTCGTCCGGTCTCCAGGCGATCTCCAGGTGGGCGAACGACTGTGCGTCATCTCTCATGCTCCATACCCCCATCCTCCACGCGCTCGCCGCGCAGTTCCTGCTTGCGCAGGACTTCCCGCGCAGCGTCATCGAGACTGGTGCCGAGCTGGTGCGCCAGCAGCGCGAGCACGAAGAGCGCATCGCCCAGTTCGCCTGCGGCAGGTTCCGCGTCGGATGGGAGGCGCTTGCGCCCAGCTTGCGCGTTGACGTGCCGCGCGATCTCACCCACCTCTTCCGTCAGCCGGACGAGATTCTCCTGCACGGACCACAGTCCACCGTGACCCTCGGCCCAGTCAACCGCCCAAAGGCCGAACTCTCCGACCTCCACCGTTTCACCACCCCTTCGAGAGGACTGCGCGAAAGGCGCTGGGCAACGCGACCTCGGCGAGCGCCTGCCGATCGAGCCAGCGTGCCGGCGCCGAAGGCGGCACGCTCTCGGCCTCGATGCGCCGCACCTCACCGATCCAGGCCTGATGCGTGAAGACGTGCGACATCGGCCAGCGCTCGCCCGTATCCCTCGCCTCCCGCACGCCCCAGGTCGCCAGCAGGCGGGCGATCTCCCCCTCGCCGGGCTGCTCCGGCGCCAAGAGGTGCGGCGGCTCCCAGAGGCCGGCAAGCAGCCCCTGGGATGGCCTGGGCCGCCAAAGCAGGCCAAGCTCGGACTCCACCCTGAGCGCGACGATGCGCAGCTCCCTGCGCGCGCCCTTGACTGCGGGGCGTCCGAACACCTCCGGCTCGCCGCTCTCCCTTGCCGCACACCAGCGAGCGATGGGGCAGACCTCGCAGCGCGGCGCGCGCGCCGTGCAAACCAGCGCGCCAAGGTCCATCAGCGCGTCGCTGAGGTCGGCCGGCGGCCCCGCCTTCAGCACCTCGGACAGCAGGCCGTGGGCAGCCCTTTGCGCCTTGGCCCGGGCAGGGTCGCCGCGTTCACCCATGACCCGAAGGGCGACGCGGCGCAGGTTCGCGTCGAGCGCCGGGTCCGGCAGGGAATAGGCGAAAGTGCGCACGGCGCTTGCGCTGTAGGGGCCGATGCCGGGCAGCCGCAAAAGTTCCTCCCGCTCGACCGGCAGTCCATCGCGGGGGGCCACGACTCGAGCCGTGCGCCACAGGGCCTGCGCGCGGCGATAGTAGCCGAGTCCTTCCCAGGCCCGCAGCACGTCGTCGAGCGTCGCCCGGGCGAGCGCGGCAAAGTCCGGATAGCGGTCGACGAAGGCCTCGAAGCGCCCCGCCACCACGTCAGCTCGCGTCTGCTGCAGCATCAGCTCGGACACGAGGACCCGGTAGGGCGTGCGAGGCGGACGGCGCCATGGCAGATCGCGGCCCTCGCGCGAAAACCACTCGAGAAGTTCCTCTGCGATGCTCCGCCTGTCCGCGGTCGCCACCTCCCCCGGATGGTCTTCGAGTTCGCGTCCTGCGGCGCAATCCCTCGCGGCGCAAGCGCAAGGGAAGACCCGCGCGGCCGAGTCGCTCCCGCCGCCAGGGGCGGGACGAGGCATCCGAGGGGGCACGCATCCGTCCCGCCATCGCGTCAACCGGAGGCCGTGCGCAGCCCTGAGGCCGTCCAAAACAGTAGACCGGCCGTGTCTTGTTCGATCGAGGAGACGCTGGCGGCATGCCCGATCGCCACAATGTTCCGCGCCAAGCCGCGCCTTTCGCTTCCACGCGCGCAAGTGGACACGTCTATCCATCCACACGCGGCCGCGAAGGTGCCTAGGGCGGGAGGGACGATCGCGCATAGGACGGCTTGCATAGCCGCCTGACGGGGATTTACGATGAGCCCATCGTTGTGGTCGCATCCCATGTCTCGAGGGTGCCCACTACAGATCAGGGCGCCGCTCTCCGCATGGTGCTACAGGGCGACGCTGCGCAAAGCGCCCCGCGTGGGCGAAAGCCGAAGACTAGGCGTTGGCGGCCGTCTGGAGGTCATGCTGAAGCTGGTCGCGCAAGCTGCGCCAGATGCTTGCCTGCATCATCGGCCAGAGCTTGCCGCCGTGCAGGCGGCTCGCCACCTTGAAGCAGTCGTCGAGCAGGTTCAAAAGTGCCTGCGCCTCGCGGCGGGACGTGCTCACACCACGTGGCTCCAGCACCTCGTGCCAGAGATGCAGTGCGGCGCGGTCATAGCGGTTGGACGGCACCGCATGCAGCGCCGGTGCCGGGTTCTCCACGCTAGCGTCGGCCCAGGCGAACTCTCCCACCCTGCTCAGCAGGGATTCGTCCAGCGAGCAGGCCAAGGTGTTGGCCAGGGCATTGCAGGCGAGCTCCCGCTCGTCCGGTCCTAGTTCGGGCAATTGCAACGTGAACATGGCGATAGCTCCCCCGGGAAACTGAGAGAAATTCTAAGCGTTCGCCGATGTGCCGTCGAGCCTGGACGCAGGAGGTAAAGGTTTGAAGAAACGGTTGCGCCCCAGGTTTATCTGGCTCCTGGTCGTCGTCCTCGTGCTGATCGGAGCCGGCGCCTACGTGCGAAGCTGGTTCGGCGCCTCGGCGACCCCTGGCGGTTCCGCGGCGAAGGTGGCCACAAACGTGCCTTTCAACATCCTGCTCATCGGCAACAACGCCCGGAAGGCGGGCGGGCCCCTCTCGCTCGGCACATCCGGCGGGCAGGCGGACATTCTCATGGTCGCCCACATCGATCCCCAGAAGCACACGGTCACGCTGATCTCGATCCCGCGGGACCTCCTGATCGCCTTGCCGCAGTGGAACGACCCGGTGCCGAAGATCAAGGAGAGCTTCTTCCTCGGCTTGACGCAGAGCCCGCAGCGCGGGCCGGAGCTCGCGATGCAGGTCGTGAGCCACTTCACCGGCATGCCGATCAAGGCCTACGTCGCCACCGACTTCCAGGGATTCGTCGACGCCGTGGACGCCGTCGGCTGCGTCAACATCGACATTCCGGCGCGCATCTACGATCCGCTCCACAGCGGCGCGGACTTCCAGCCAGGGGTCCATTGCCTCTCCGGGCCCTGGGTGCTCGCCTACATCCGCGTCCGCCAGAACACCGCCAACACGTACCGCACCACGGACTTCCAGCGCATGGACGCCGAGGCCCAGGTGCTCTTCGCGCTGAAGGACAAGCTCCTGCACAACCCGGTGCAGGCGGCCCTGCACCTTCCGGCGCTCGTCTCCACCTGGCGCAAGGATGTCGCGACGAACCTCTCGAACAGCCAGCTGCTTTCGCTCGGCCTCACTCTGGCCCATAGCCACGTGCAGCATATCACCCTCGGCAGCAACGGCGACTCGATGGACCTCGCGCCGATGCCGCTACCCGGAATCAACCACGAGAACCAGATCGACGGGGCGTACTACGACGTGCTCAACCCGGCCGACGTGACCAAGATCCTGAAGCCTTACGGCAGCACGGGCGCCTGGACCGGCCTGCCCGCCTTCCCATCGCCCAAGAACGTGCCCGTCGCGGTCGAGGGCTCCTCGGCGTACGTGGCCCTGCTGCAGAAGGCCGGCTTCCCCGTCACCCAGACCTCGACCACCAGTCCCAGCAGCAGGCTGACGGTAGTCTTCCCGAACGGACAGCCCGTGGACGGCTTCGTCGTGGCACGCGCGCTTGCGGCGGGCAACGAACTCGTCACGCCGGGTCCCGTTTCCGAGGTCACCGTCTACGGTCCGTGAAAGCCAGGTCAGTCGTCGCGGCGTTCGTGGCCGTCGCGGCCGCCATCTACGCAACCGTCTCCGTCCTGCCCGCCCCGTTTCCGAGCGTCCAGTCCGCTGACTGGTCCCGGCCGGCGCCTCCGCCCCTGTCCGGGGTGGCGGCACCGGCCTTCGCCATCTCCTACGACGGCCGGATCATCGCGGGCCGCAAGGCAAACGACCTTCGCCCGACGGCATCCACCATCAAGATCCTGACGGCGCTTGCCCTCCTGCAGGAGGGCTTGCCGCTCTCGCGTCGCATCGTCGTCACGGCCGAAGATGCGGCGGCGGCGCACGAAGGTTTGCGCCTTGGCCACGGCGAGTTGCCCCTCGTCACAGGCGAAACGCTTACCGTCCGCGACCTCCTGCTCGCGATGCTGCTCCCGAGCGCCGACAACGCCGCGGACATCCTGGCCGCTCTCTCGCCCGGCGGGGCAAGCGGGCTGCTCGGACGTATGCAGTCTGTCGGGGCAGCGCTCCGGCTCGGTCTGCCCGCGCTCGGGGACCCGAGCGGTCTCTCTTCGCTCGACCAGCTCTCTCCGGAAGCCGAGATCCGGCTCGGCGAGGCGGCGCTGCGCAATCCCACCCTGGCCGCCATCGTGCGCCTGCGCACGGCGACGCTCTCCCAGGGCCAGCAGATCCGCAGCCTGAACCGCCTGCTCTGGAGCTACGGGGGCGCCATCGGCATCAAGACGGGCCAGACGGTTCCGGCCGGCTATGTCCTCCTGTTCGCGGCGCAGCGCGGCAAGGACGTGGCCGTGGGCGTGGTGATGGGCGAGCAGAGCGACGCGGTGCGCTTTGAGGACGCTCGCCGCCTGCTTGACTGGGCGTTCGCCCGGGCGAGGGCCGAGACGCTTCCGGCCGGGCAAGTCGCAGGGAGGCTGATCTGGCCTGGCGGCACGTCCCAGGTGCTGCGCACGGCGGGCCCGCTCTTTCTGCCGCAGGGCGGCAAGCCTGCCCTGAATCTCTCCCCGGCTGCCGCGGTCGCCCGGGGCGGCACGGTGGGCTATCTGTCCATCGGCGCAAGACGCGTCGCTCTCGAGGCTCCACCCGTTCCGACTTGGATCAGGCTCTGGTCGCTCGTCGCTTCATGGTCGGGACGCCTGAGCGGCACGGACCTTCAGAGGCCGTAGTTCGGTACGCGCCTAAGGCTCTTGTCCACTTGGTGCAACGTGTCGTAGAGCCGCATCAAGTAAGCGAGGGGGCGCAGCTGGAACGACTCCACATGGTGCGCCCCCGGCACCAGCCAGAGCGCCGCCTTGGGGTCCGTCTGCCTCAGGGCCCGGTAGAGCTCGACCGAGTCGCGGTGGGGAATCGTCTTGTCGGCGGTGCCGGCGATCAGCAGCACCGGCCGCTGGCCGAAGGCCCTCACCCCCGCGAGCGGGTTCACGCGGTTCGGTGAGATGCCAAGGATGGGTGCCGCCACATTCAGGAGCAACCAGTCGAACGGAAACGAGGGCAGGCCCGTCCAGACGGGCAGGTTGTGCGAAAGGTACGGCGCAAGCGACGCGAACGGGCTGTCGGCGACGACGGCCGCGACGTGCGGATCCCGCTCGCCGGCCAAGAGGGCGACGCTCGCCCCCATCGAGTATCCCACCACCGCCACGGGCAGGTTCGGCGCGAACCGCGTGCGCGCGGCCTCCGCGGCGCCGACGAGGTCCCGCACCTCGTACTCCCCGACCGAGATCATGGTGCCGGGGCTGCGCCCCTCGGCGCGATAGTCGAAGGTGAGGATGTTCGCGCCCCAAAGGTGCACCGCCCGCATCATCAGGAGCCCCGGCACGCCGATGTCCGCGCGGTTGGAACCGAAGCCGTGCGAGAACACCACCGTCATGGTGGCGTGAGGCGCCGGGATCCACCAGCCATGTAGGCGCAGGTGGTCGACCGCGCTCGGAAAGCGGATCGTCTTGTACGGCATGCCCCAGTATCGCGGATTCGTCGGCATCTTGGCCCTTGGCAGGTGCGTGAGCGTCCAACCGATGTAGAAACTCCAGCCGACGCTGGCGACGGCGGCGATCAGGAGTGCGACCAGCACGGCCTTGATCCAGCGCCGCCGCCGTGCGGAGACCAACAAACCCGTTCCCCCTATGTTTGACGTTCTCCCCAGGGCTAAAGCCGGGGGATTCTTTCTCGGTCCGTGGCTCAATCCGGACTTATCCCCATCGCTGAAGCCAGGGGCTTGCGGCCGGTATCCTCGGTCAGGCCCTGCGCTGCGCCAAGATCGCTCCAACAAAGAAGATTACGCTCAAAACGATCAGCACATCCCGAAGTCCGACCATCGCCACGCCCACCAGGGCGGCGACCAGGGCCGCGAAGCCCCCCAGGGTGACCCAGGTCAGGGCGCGAAGCGCCGCGCGACCGGCCTTCATCTCGCGCGCCAGCGGTTCGAAGTCGATCGGGATGCGATAGTCGTCGCGGTCGAGTTTCGAGAGCAGGCGCAAGGCCTGCTGCAAGGGCTCCTGCAGCCGGCGGAGAACGCCGCGCAGCACCTGCCGCGTGCCGGCGCCCGTCGAGCCGCTGGCATAGCGGCGCGCGCCGTCCATCAGCAGTCGCACGAAGTTCTGGCCGGGCGCCAGCGGGGCCACGATCCCCGAGAGGATGCCGAGCGCCCGTCCGAGGAACGTGTAGCGTGCCGGGATCTGGAATGGCTGCTCGTACAGGAAGTCCCGGATCTCGCGGACGAAGGCCTCGACCTCCGGTCCGCTGGCCCTGAAGAACGTGGTGCCGAGAAGCCGGTCCAGGAGGAAGCCGAAGGCGCGCCTGAGTTTGGCGAGATCGGCGCCGGGCCGGACGAAGCCAAGGTCCACGAGCCCGCGTGTGGCGCGGTCGAGATCGTGCTCGATGACACCCTGCACCAGTTCGCGCAACGCGGTCTGGTCCTGCGGGCGCATCTCGCCCATCATGCCGAAGTCGACGTAGATCAGGGCGCCGTCCGGCCGCACGAAGATGTTGCCCGGATGCGGGTCGGCGTGGAAGAACCCGTCGACGAGCCACTGCTTCATGTAGCTTTCGATCAGACGCTTCGCCAGGGCCTGCCGGTCGATCCCGGCGGCGTCGAGCGCCTCGAGCTGATCGGGCTTGATGCCCTGAACGAGCTCCATCACGAGCACGCCGGACCGCGTCAGGTCGTGCATGACGGCCGGTGCCCCGACCATCGGATCGTCCTTGAAGTTCTCGGCGAACCGCCGGCTGCGCTCGGCCTCGCCATGGAGGTCGAGTTCCTGCTCCGTGGTGTCGCGGAGCTCGCGCCAGATGGCCAGCAGGTCGAAGCGCTTGCCCCAGCTGGTCAGCCGGACCATCCACGACACGGCGATACGCACCGCGTCGAGATCGATGCGCACGGCACGCTCGATCCCGGGGCGGAGCACCTTGACGGCGACAGCCTGTCCATCCGCGAGGCGCGCGTGATGGACCTGCGCCAGCGACGCGGCCGCGGCGGCCGTCTGCTCGATGGACTGGAACACGTCCGGCACGTAGCGCGGGCCGTAGGCCGCGCGTAGGACGGCGTCCACCTGCAGCCAACCGACCGGCGGCACGACATCCTGGAGCTGGCCGACCTCCCGCGTGAACTCCTCGGGCAGCACATCGGCCCGCGTCGACAGGAACTGGCCGAGCTTGATCAGCATGCCGCCCTGCCTAGTGGCGGCGTCGCGCAGGTGGCGTCCCTCAAGAGCCCAGAGGTGGCGTTCCGCCTGGATGCGCTGCTCGGGAGACATGCCGCGGTAACGCACGCGTGTCAGCCAAAGCGCCCGCACGGCCGCTCCCAGCGCCAAGCGCAGGACCGCGGCCGTACGGCCCAGTCGGCTATCCACGAACGACCTGCCTAAGCACCAGGCTCTGGCTCGCTCTCCTCGCCGACCTCGGCGATCCGATCGGCGAGATGGTGGAGTCGCTTGGCGGCACGCCGACGATACACTCTCGCCTTTTCCTTCGCCTCTTCGCGATCCGTCCCGCAGTGCGTGCCGGCTCCGAGCAGGAAGCCGAAGCCGATGAGCTTCAAGATCCAGCGCAGCAGCATGGCGTTCTAACCTCCTAGGCGATGACCTCTGCCATAGAGACTACCACCGTGGCGCGTTGCTGCAAGTGCGGCGCGGACGTGGCTACGCGGTGTCTGCTTCGGCACTCGCGCGGCGCAGGCCCGGCATGGTAGTCTAATGCGATGAAACATGCCCTTCGTCCGCTCTTGCGCGGGTTCGGCGCTCTGGCGATCGTTGTCCTCGCCCTGCTGTTCGGGCTGCCCGCAAGTGCCGGAACCCCGGCCGCCAGGCTGCCGCTACGGCCCATGACGCGTGGCCAGTTTGTCAGCGAGCTGCTCGCCACGCTGGATGTGCCGTTGCTGCGGGACCCGCCGCCCGTGTTCGGCGACGTGCCGCCCAGCAGCCCGGACTTCGCAGCCATCGCGACGGCGCGGATCGACGGTCTCGTACAGGGCGTCGGTCCCTCCCTGTTCGGCCCCGGCGAGCCCGTCAGCGCCATCGCCGCCGCGGCCATGGCGATCAAGACGTACAGTCCGGTGGCCACCGCGTGGGCCATGCAGCAGGGCTACCTGCCGGTTGCGGTGCAGCTCGGCCTCTTGCCCGCATCGCTTCTCGAAACGCCTCATCGCCCGCTCGATGTCGCCGAGGCCAGGCGGCTGATCCTGCAGGCCGGGGCGCTGCACGCGAGCGCCGGCCCTGGGGGCTGGCAGTGGCTCGCCGCGCCGAGCGGAGGCACCGCGAAGGCCGGGTCGGTCATGGACGTTCTGGTGGCCGCCGTCACAGGCCGGCCGCTGAGCGCTGTCGCGGCCCAGGTCGACCCTTCCGCGCTCGGTGGCGTGCAAAAGAGGTACCAGCTCATCGCCAGCACATTCCGGGCGTTCGCGGCCTTGGCCCCGGGCGTCGGGTGGCGCGTGGTGGGCGGCGGGCTCTGGGCGGTCAAGTCCCTGGGCGCCGGACGCTACGCGGCCGACGCGGCCCTTGTGCTCGAGACCGTCAACCCTTATACGGGACTCCCCGATGTCGCGAGCCAAAGCGCGTGGCTCGGCTGGCCCTCCTCGCCGTACTTCCGCTTCGACTTCGGCGAGGTGGACGTGACGGCGCGCGGCGTCGCGGGACTCAACGGCATCAAGGGCGAGGTCGCCTTGAACGCTCCGCCCGGCCCGCTTGCGGGGGTGGTGCAGAGCGGTGTGCAGGCCTACCCCCAGTGGAGCGTGATGGCCGTGGGCGTCGCGACCACCTACCCGACGATCACGGCTCCGTCGCCCACGGCGACAACCTCCGAGACCAGCTTCCGAGGCGCCGGAGGCCGGATCTGAGAGGCAGTCCATTCCCATCGCGTCCTCCGGATGCAAAAGCCCGCGCCTCAGCGCAGCCGTGCGGCCGTTCGATCTGGGGTCGGCACCCGAGGCCGGGCAGACAGGCATCACGTCGCCTGCTCGGGTCCACCTGGCGTCGGCCCAAGACCCGCCACCAGCTTTTCGAGGCGCTCCGCGCGGCTTTGGCGGTCGCCCTCCCACTCGACGCGCAGGACGTACGCGTCCTGTCGCACCTCCACCACCTCGCGCCGCCTCAGCGGCGCCAAGGCCTCGGCCACGGTCTCCGGGGTGACGCTGAAGGGCAGGACGAGCGTCTGCGTGTAGGCCGCCTGCGTCTCGTCGGCCGCGATGGTCGAGATTACGACGGCGCTGTTCGGCACCACACGGCGCACGCCATTCTCGCGCAGCACGGTGTAGAAGAAGTTGATCTCCTCGACGCGTCCCGTGGCGTCGATGCCGCCGGACATCCAGGAGCGCAACGACACCCACTCGCCGACGCGCATCGGCCGCAGGCTCAGCAGCATGCCGCCGGCGATGACGTTGCCGAGCATGGACTGCGCCGCGAGTCCGATCACGACCCCTGTGACAGCGCCACCGAGCGCGATGCCCGTGAGCGAGACCTGCCAGAGGTCCGCCACGACGACGAATGCGGCGATCACCAATACCCCGACCAGGATCTGCAGGCCAAAATGCACGACCGTACGCCGTTCGCCCGGCATCGCGCGAACCAAGCCCATGCCTCGTGTCCTGACCGAGCCCACGGTGGAGAAGGCCACGATCGCCCATGCGGCGGTGAGACCGACGCGCATGAGCTCGACGCTGGACTTCGGCACGGCGGGCAGCAACAGATGCGGCAGGGCGAGGACCACGAACGCCAGGATGGCAAAGAGCAGAACCGGCGGCCAGAGGCGGTTTCGCAACGTCGTCATCCTCCCGGGTCCCGCAAGGCGTCGCGGGCATCTTTCCAGCTCATACTCCTTGGGGTATACTACCGTTCGTAGCCCGATCGGGCCCATTTGCCCGCAAGGAGGAGCGACTCTTGGCTGTGGTGCTCTATTCGACCCCGACCTGACCCCATTGCCGGTCGGCAAAGCGCTTCTTGACCGAGCGGCGCATTCCCTTCCGCGAGGTCAACGTGGCCCACAGCGCCCAAGCGGCGCAGGAGCTGCAGCGCCGATCCGGCCAGACCGGCGTGCCGGTCATCGATGTGAACGGGAAGATCATCATCGGCTTCGACCAGCCGCGCCTCGTGCAGGCCCTCGGACTTCGCAGCTGATCACGGCAAGGAGAGAGCGACATGACCATCCACCCGCTTGACGATCGCGTCCTCGTCCGACCGGTCGAACTGGAGGAGAAGACCGCATCGGGCATCATCCTGCCCGACACGGCGAAGGAAAAGCCCCAGCAGGGCATCGTGGTCGCGGTCGGGACCGACGAGGAACTCCAGAAGGTGCTTTCCGCAGGCGACGAGGTTCTCTACACGAAGTACGGCGGCTCCGAGATCAAGCTCGACGGCCAGACGCACATCATTCTTCAGCGCGGCGACATCCTCGGCAAGATCGTCCGCTGAGCCACGGGACGGGCCGCAAGGTCCGTCCCGCACTTTTTGTCTTCATGGCAGCCTCACATGGTGCATGATAGTCTCGTAAAGTGAGCATCCCTATCTCGATGAGGTGCGCTTTGGCGAGCTATCAGGACATGCTTCAGGCCGTCCGCGCGGGAAGCTTCGCCGGACGTAGGGTTGAGGGAGTTACGGATCGCTCGTTCGACGTCGCTCCGGGCTGGGTGTTCGTAGCCCGCCACGGCCAGCACGCCGATGGGACGCAGTACGCCCAGGAGGCCGTGGAACGCGGCGCCATCGCCATCGTGGCCGAACAGCCTCTCAGCCTGCCGGTGCCGCTCGTGGTGGTGCGGAGCGCCGCCGAGGCCTTGGGACACCTGTCGGCCGCCTTCCACGGCGACCCGAGCCAGCATCTACGGATGATCGGAATCACGGGTACCAACGGCAAGACCACCACCGCCGCGCTGCTGAGCCACGCCCTGCGCGAGCCCGATCGGCGCGTCGGCACCCTCGGCACGCTTGGCGTGCAGCTCGACGGCGAACTCGTGCGCAGCCTCGGGCTCACGACGCCCGCCGCACCCGAGCTCCAGGCGGCGCTGCGCGACCTGCTCCGGCAGGGCGCCCAGGATGTCGTGATGGAGGTCTCCTCGCACGCGCTGCGCCAGAGCCGCACCGCCGGGTGCGTCTTCGACGCGGCCGTGTTCACCAACTGGACGCGCGACCACACCGATTACCACGGCGACATGCAGCGGTACCTGGAGGCCAAGGGCCTGCTCTTCTCCGGACTGTCGGAGCAGGAGCGTCCCGCCTTCGCCGTGCTCAATCTTGACTCCCCCGCCTACGACTACCTTGTTAGCGTCACGCGGGTGCCCATCCGCACCTTCGGGCTGGACGGCGACGTGCGCCTGCTGCGCTGGCAGGACGAGGGCGTCGCCGGCGGTCGCGGCGAGGTCGCGATCGATGGCGACAGGTTCCCGCTCGAACTCAGGCTGCCGGGCAGGTACAACGTGGAGAACGCCCTCGCGGCCCTCACGGCCGCGACCGGTCTCGATGTCGCGCCGGAGGACGTTCTGAGGCGCATCGCGGCGGTGCGCCACGTTTCCGGACGCATGCACATGATGGAAGCCAGGAATCCCGAACGGCGCATCGTGGTCGACTACGCCCACAACCCCGCCGGCCTGGTGCAGCTCCTGCGCTTCGCGCGCCGCACCAGCACGGGCCGGGTTATCGCGGTGTTCGGCGGCCGCGGCGAGCGTGATCGCGGCAAGCGGCCGCTGATGGGCGCCATCGCCGCCGCCCTCGCCGACCACCTCATCGTGACGATCGACAATCCCCGTGGCGAGGACGCCTTGCAGACGGCGATCGAGGTCGCCGGCGGAGCGCGCGAAAGCGGCGTGCCCACCGACATCGTGCTGGACCGCTACGAGGCGATCCGGCGCGCCCTGGCCCTGGCCGGGCAGGGCGACACCATCACGATCAGCGGCAAGGGTGCCGAGCTCTGGGACGAGTTCCACGAAGGGCGCCGCATGACCGACATTCAGGCGGTGCAGGAACTGGCCGATCTCTCGCAGTAGTCGACAGCCGCCTTGCCGGCGTCGGTCCCAAGGAACCTTTTCGCGGTGGCGGCGCGCGGCCGCCACCGCATCGCTTCGCCGGCCGCGTCCTGCGCCCGCCGGTCCGTGCGTCGCATCAGACGCCCAGTTCTTTGCGCAGGTCCCTGGCCGCGGCCTCCGGATCTGCGGCGCCAAGGATGGCGCTGATCACCGCGGCGCCCGCGACGCCGCTGCCGCGGAGCTGGGCCGCGTTGCCAAGGGCGATGCCTCCGATCGCCACCAGCGGCCGCTGGATCTCCGCCGCAACTGCCCGCAGCGCCGCGACGCCCGTCGGGGCGGCCGCGTCGTCCTTCGACGGCGTCGGGAAGACGGGGCCGAAGCCGAGGTAGTCCGCGTCCTGAACGCGCCTGGCGCTTTCGAGGTCATGACACGACGCCCCGACCAGCAGGCCCGGCGCGACGCGGCGCACGGCGTCCACCGGCAGGTCATCCTGGCCGACATGGACACCGTCGGCCCGCAGGGCCACCGCGAGGTCCGGACGGTCGTTGACGACGAAGGCGGCGCCGGCCCGCCGCACAAGCTCGCGCAACGCGAGACCAAGCCGGTAGGTCTCCCCGTCCGGTCGAACCTTCTCGCGGAGCTGCACCATCGTCACGCCGCCACGGATGGCCGCCTCGACTTGAGGAAAGAGGGACCGATCCGCGGGTACCAGCAGTTGAAGAGTCCAGATGGCCGCCAACTTCTTGCCGCCCCTTTCGAGGGCTGGGGCCCCTGGGCTGATGGGCCCAGGGGGCACCCGGCCCGCCGCGCCGGAGTGTTCGACGCCCGACGCCAAGGGTGCTCGAAGGGGTCTTTCCGCCCGTCGGGGCCCCTGACTACCTTTGCGTCGTGCGGGAGCTGTGCTACGGCCGCGCGGCTAGCGCGCCGCCCGCCCGAGTTCCGCGGAGAGTTCGAGCCAGCGCCCGACCCCCTCGACGACGTTCTCGGCCCCTGCCGCAAGGCTCAGGCGCACCTCGCGGTCCGCGAGGCGGCCAAACGTCGCGCCGGGCACCACCACCATGTCCTTTTGCTCGAGCAGCATCCTGGCAAAGTCGTCGGAGCTCAGGCCCTGAGGCACCGGCAGCATGAGGTAGAAGGCACCTTCGGGCGTATAGCGGTGCCGGCCCGCCGCCCTCAGCTGCTCCATCGCGCGGTCGCGCGCCTGCCGATAGGAGTCGACCATGGCGTCGATCTCCCTCGGCTCCACCTGCTCGAGCGCCGCAAGGGCGGCGACCTGTGCCACCATCGACGAAGAGGAGTAGCAGGACTCCACAAGCTTGGTGGTGTGCCCTTGCATCCCGGGTTGCAGGACGGCGTAGCCGAGCCGCCAGCCCGTCATGGCGTAGGTCTTGGAGAAGCTGTAGGCCGCGAGCGTGCCCTCGGGATAGATGTCCAGCATGCTCACGGGACGTTCTCCGAAATAGATCTGATCGTAGACCTCGTCCGAGATTACCCAGAGACCGTGCCGGCGCGCCACCGCCGCGATGCGCTCCAGCATCGGCCGGGGCAGGATCACGCCCGTCGGGTTCTGCGGGCTGTTGATCAGGATCGCGCGGGTACGCTCGTCGACCGGCCAGGCCTCGGGCTCGGGCATGAATCCGGTCGCGGCCTCGAGCGGGTAGAAGACCGGCTCCGCGCCCAGCGTCAGCACCTGGCCGACAGCGTTCGGCCAACAAGGGTCGGGCATCAGGATGCGGTCGCCGGGTCCCAGGACGCTGGCGAGGGAGGCGAAGAGCGCGCCGACGCCGCCGTGGGTGACGAAGATCCGCTCCTCCCCGACCGCCACGCCGTTGACCCGGGCGAGCTTGCGCGCGATCGCCTGCCGCAGGGCGGCGGGGCCTTCGGTCGGGGTGTAGACCATGCGTTCCGCGAGGAGCGCATCGGCTGCCGCGCGGCGGACAGCCTCGGGGGCAAAGAAGTTCGGCTCGCCGTATTCGAGGTGCAGGAGTTCTGGCCGCCCTTGGGCCATGGCCGCCATGGCGCGAATGCCTGAGCGCGGGATTGCCTCCACCGACGGGGATAGCCGCATCCGACACCGCTTCCTTCCTTGGGGTGAAACCTGCACTAGTTCTTCTTGCCGAGGAAGCGCAGGCTCTGGACGATGGGCATGATGTCCTTGGCGGTCGACGTGACGATGAGATAGCGGTAGGGAACGCCAGAAATCTCCTGGGGCCTCGGGTAGAGGACGATAGCCGCCGCCTCCGTCCCGCCGCTCGACGGCAGGATGACGTAGGCTGGCTGCCCGCCCACCTTCAGCGCTTTCAGCGTAGGGGCGCCGCCGAAGGAGTTGAGCGCCTGATGCGCCTGGCTCTCGGCCGCGGCCCGCGGTGTCAGTCCGCTGCCCTGCAGGGCGCTCAGCGACACGTAGCCGGTCTTGCCTTGCAGGCGCTCGAGGTAGCCCGCGGCGACATGCCAGCCGGCGGGATGCTGCAGGGTCACGCCGAACGACGCTACCGTCCACACCGGCAGGTGCGGCGACTTCGCATGCTTGCTGGGTGCGGCGGTGCCGCAGCCGCCCAGCGCAAGAAGCAGCAGGAGAGCGAGCAGGCCGCGCGTCCTCGACATGGGTGGCCGCCTCCAAACGGGTTTGCTCCGGAACTTCTACCGGCCATCGGCCCGCACCTCCTCGCGGGTCACGCGGCGCATGGCCCGGCCCACCCGCGCGAGAACGCCGGCCGGGGTCCGTGCGCCGACGGCCTGCGTGTCGTTTTCTGGCCGCGACGAGCGAGTGGTCCGAGTCGTCCCGGGGCCCTTCTTGCAGGACCTGTCCTTCCCCATCGCCAATAGCCCTGGAGAGGGAGTGACGGTATGCCCACCGATGCAAGCGATGCTCTCGGCAGCACCAGCAAAGATTACCGCACGACGTCCGGGATCCCCGTGAAAGCGGTCTACGCGCCGGACGACATCAGGGGCTTCGACCCCCTGCGCGACCTTGGCAACCCCGGTGAACCGCCCTACACGCGGGGTGTCCACCGCGACATGTACCGCGGGCGTCTCTGGACCATCCGGCAGCTCGCGGGCTTCGGCACCCCCGAGGAGACGAACGGGCGCTTCCGGCTGCTGCTCGACCAGGGCGCGACCGGCATCAACTGCGTCTTTGACTTCGTCACCAACCGCGGCTTCAGCTCGGATCATCCGCTCGCCGAGGGCGATGTCGGCCAGGGTGGCGTCGCCATCGACTGCCTCGGCGATATGACCCGCCTGTTCGACGGCATCCCGATCGACGACGTCTCCGTATCGCTCGTGCTCTCGAACCCGGTGGGCGCGGGTTCGATCTTCGCCACCTACCTCGCCATGGCCCAGCAGAGGGGCATTCCCTGGGAAACGCTGCGCGGCACGCTCCAGAACGACTTCCTGATGGAGACGGTCGTCCTGACGGCACCCAACATCCTGGAGCCGAGCTTCTCATTCCGGCTGTCCGTGGATGTGGTGGAGTTCTGCACGCAGCACCTGCCGCAGTGGAACCCGATCAGCTTCGCCGGCTACAACTACCGCGAGGCGGGTGCCGACGCGGTGCAGGAGGCGGCGCTGGTCATCGCCCACGCGCTCGCCGTGGCGGACGAGATGGTGCGCAGGGGCCATCCGATCGACAGCTTCGCGCCCCGCCTCTCCAGTTTCTTTACCGCCGACAACGACCTCTTCGAGGAGGTCGCGAAATACCGGGCCGCCCGACGCGTCTACTACCGCCTGTTCCAGGAGCGGTTCGGGCCCAAGGACCCGCGCAGCAGCCGTCTGCGCTTCCACGTCCAGACGTCCGGCTCGGCCCTGACGGCGCAGCAGCCGCTCAACAACATCACGCGCGCCTCCTACCACGCCCTTGCCGCGGTCCTTGGCGGTGCGCAGTCCTTGCACGTCAGCGCCTACGACGAGGCGCTCTGTCTGCCGTCCGAGGCCGCCGCGCTCACGGCCTTGCGCACCCAACAGGTCCTGGTGCACGAGACCGGCGTCACCCGCACCGCGGACCCTTTGGCCGGCTCGTACTACGTCGAGCACCTCACCGACGAGATGGAGCGGCGTATCCTCGCCTACCTCGAGGAGATCGACGCGCTCGGCGGTCTTGTGCGCGCGGTGGAGAGCGGCTGGGTGCACCGGGAGCTGATGGGCACCTCCTACGACCGGGAGATCGCCATCACCAGCGGCGAGAAGAAGGTCGTGGGGGTCGACTGCTTCACCGACGACGTACCGCTCCAGATCGAACTCTTCCGTTTTCCAAGCGCCCTGGAGCAGCAGCGTGCGACTCTCGAAGAGCTGCGCCTGCGGCGTGACCAGGATGACGTCGATCGGACCCTCGGACGCCTGCGCGAGGCGGTCGAGCGCGACGAGAACACCATGCCGCACCTGATCGCGGCCGTGCAGGCGGGCGCGAGCATCGGCGAGTGCTGCGACGTCTTCCGCGCTCTCCACGGCGGCTGGCACCAGCCGCTACTGTAGTCGCTGTCGAGGAGGTCTCCAAGGTGCCGTTGATCAAGGTGGTCATGGCCAAGATGGGTTTCGACGCGCATTACCGCGGGGCGATGATGGTCGCGCGTCATCTCGTCCAGCGCGGCATGGAGGTGGTGTACATCGGCAACCGCCTACCGGAGGAGATCGTGCGCACCGTCATCGACGAGGACGCCCAGGTGCTCGGACTGTCGAGTCTCTCGGGCAACCACATGGTGATGGTGCCGCGCATTCTCAGGCTCCTGCGGCAGGAGGGCGTGGATCGCGTCAAGGTGCTGCTCGGCGGCGTCATCCCGACGGAGGACCAGAAGGAGCTCCTCCGGCAGGGCGTGGCGGCCGTCTTCGGCACGGGTTCCAGCCTCGACGCGATCGCGGACTGGATCGAGGCGGCCGTCGACCACGGCTCGGACCCGGTACAAGCGTAGAGGGAGTCCGAGCCGCCGAGGGAAAGGGGGAGCCTTCGGTGGACCAGGTCTATTGGAACCGGGAGAAGGAGACCATGGATCCCGCTGTGCGCCTGCAGCAGATCCTGCGCGACATCAAGGCGCAGCTGCACTACGTCTACGAAGAGCTGCCCTTCTACCGCGCCTATTACGATGAGCATCGCTTCCATCCCGACATGGTGGAGACGCTCGAGGACTTCACGCGCAAGGTGCCTGTCCTGACCAAGGACGCGCTGAGGCTCGAGCAGGAGGCCCACCCGCCGTTCGGCCGCTACCTCGGCTTTCCCGCCGAGGATGGCGTGCATGTGCACGGCTCGTCGGGCACGACAGGCCGGCCCACCTTCTACCTCTTCTCGAAACCGGATATCGCCTACATCCGCGACGTGATGGCGCAGGCGCTCTACACGGCGGGCGTGCGCAAGGGCGACGTCGTGCAGATCTCCACGGACCTCGGCATGTTCATGGGCGGCTGGGGTGCGCTCTGGGGCGCCGAGGAGATCGGAGCGGCCTGCTTCACGCCGGGTGCCGGGAACGCGGAGCGCCATGTGCGCATGATGTACGAAGTGGGCTCCACCGTCCTGATCACCACGCCGACCTTCGCCCTGCGCCTGCTGGACACCGCACGCTCCCTGGGCCTCGACCCGGTCCGCTCGCCGCTCAGGCTCGGCATCTTCATCGGCGAGCCAGGTGCCGGCATCCCCGGCACCAAGGCTGCCCTCGAGGCGGGCTGGGGCATCAAGGCCATGGACTGTGCAACCACGAGCGAGATGACGCCCTGGGCGACCAATGTCGAGTGCGAGGAGCGGAGTGGCGTCCATGTGCTGCAGGACGAGGTGTACACGGAGATCGTCGCGAAGGACGACCCGCAACGGCTGCTTCCCGAGGGTGAGAGCGGCGCCGTCGTCTACACCCACCTGCGCCGCAAGGGCCAGCCGATGATCCGTTTCTGGTCCGGCGACGAGTCGCGCATGTCCACGGAGGCCTGCGCCTGCGGCAGGACCTACCCGCGCCTGCCCGACGGCGTCTACGGCCGTGTCGACGACATGCTGATCCTGCGCGGTGTCAACGTCTATCCGAGCGCCGTGCAGCGAGCGCTGCTCGAGGTCGAGGGGCTCGGCAGCGAGCACCGCATCGTGCTGACGCGCAGGGACCAGATGGATGAGGCGACGATCCGGGTCGAATACGACCCGCGCTTCTCCGAAGGCGGCGCGCCGGGCGAGGATCGCCTGAAGGAGCTCCACGACCGCACGCACGCCCACCTGCGCGCCGTCACAGGCGTGCGCTTCAACATCGAGTTCGTGCCGCCGCAGAGCCTTGAACGCTTCGACGTCAAGGCGCGGCGGGTGATCGACCAGCGCTCCGCCGGCTGATGGCGAAGAGAGAGGCGGGCCGGGGAACTCCCCCGGCCCGCCTCGGCCATCCTGCCTGGAATCAGAGTCTCGTCAGCTTCCAGCGCAGCGTCGGGGCGGGCAGCGGGTCCGCAAGCTTCACCTTCACCGCGCCGATCTGGCTGCCGAGGCGCACCGTCAGCTGGCCGATCTGCTGACCCGCCGCGGCAGGCGCCTTGGGTGACGTCGCCTTGAGCGATGTCGAGGCGGTCATGCCGGGCCAGCCGAGGAACTGCACGCCGCTCGTAGCGACGGCCGGTTGCGTGCCCTGCCACGGCGTCGTGACGGTCGCCACCTCCGTGCCCTTCGCGATGACGGGCACCGGTCGCATGACCTTGGCCGCCGCGTTGACGAGGTTCAGTCCGTCCGTGATCGCGAGCGCCAAGGGCTCCGCCGTGCTCTGGCCGAACACGGATGCCATCACGACGACGTTGCGTCCATCCACGGTGCGGTTGGCCGCTACGACGAAGCAGCCGCCGGCGGCCAGGGTGGAACCCGTCTTGACGCCGATGACGCCCTGGTGCGTGACCTCCTTGTTGTAGTTGTAGACGAGACCCGCCACCGGCAGGACGACCTGCGGCTGGCCGACGATCTGCGCGAACACCGGGTTCTTCATCGCGATCATGGCGAGCTTCAGCTGGTCCGTGGCGGTACTGACGGTCTGCTGGCTGAGTCCGCTCGCATCGGCGTAGGTGGTGTGGCTGAGGCCGAGCTGCTTCGCCTTTTGGTTCATCATCTGGACGAATCCCTGCTGGCTGCCGCCAATCCAGTTGGCGAGAATGGTCGCGATGTTGTTGCCCGACGGGATCAGCAGGGCCTGGAGCAACTGGTACTCGGAGATCTTCTCCCCCGCGCGCACCGGCACGAGCGACTGGGCCGTGTTCGCGATCGACTGGTAGGCCGCCTGGTCCGCGGCCGTGATGGTCAGCGTCGGACCTTGCGCTCCCAGCACCAGCGGGTGCTTCTCCAGGACAAGGAGCGCCGTCATCATCTTCGCGACGCTGCCGATCGGGACCGGCTGGTTGCCGCCATAGCTGCCCATCTGCCCGATGCCCTGCACCGCGACGGCCGCCTCGCCGCTCGCGGGCCACGGCAGGGACGGACGCTGGCCCTTGACGCGCAGGGTCGGCGCCACCAGGGCGACCGTCGGCTGAGACACCGGCCGGACCAGTTGCACGACCCCTAGGACGATCACGATCACCAAAAGGACACCGAGCACCCGCAAGAACCGCATGCTCCCGACCAGCCTCCCCAATTTGCGCCCGCCTGCCCCGGACATGCCGAGTCCAGGGTACGTCCAACAGCCGTAGAGTTTCCTGATGGAATGATGAAATCCCGCCCCATGGGCGATATTCCCACGCATCAGCCGCTGGGATGCCAGGACCTTCCTGGGTCGTGCGGCCGCACCTAGGGACACGCCTATGCTAGACTCTTAGCCAAATCTGTGCGGGAGGAATCACCTTGTCGCCACGTTTCCTCGCGCTGGGTGCCGCGCTGACCGTGCTCGCCGGGGTTTCGCTCGCGAGTTGCGGCGCCCCGAACGCCAAAGGCGCAGCAGACTCGCAGCACAAGGTCGCCGTCAAGGCGTCCAAGCATCCCAGCGCCCTAGTACCGTGGCGCGCCAGCGCCGCGAGCAGCATCCTGCCGGGCGACATCCTGATCGCGGACTCCCACAACAACCGCATGCTGCTCGTCACGCCGCAGAAGAAGATCGTCTGGCAGTTCCCCGGCCCAGGCCAGCCCACCCCGCTCCTCGACGACGACGACGTCTTCTTCGGGCCCCACTTCGACGAGATCATCACGAACGAAGAGGGCGACAACGTCATCGCCATCGTCAATTTCAAGACGCGCAAGGTGGTGTGGACCTACGGGCACGCCGGCGTCGCCGGCACAAGCCCGGGCTACCTGAACACCCCCGACGACGCCTTCCTCTACGACAAGCCGCAGGGTCAGCTGATCACGGTGGCCGACATCAAGAACCAGCGCATCCTGTTCATCGACCGAAAGACCCACAAGATCGTCAAGCAGTACGGGGTGACCGGCCTCTACCAGGTCAACCCGCCCACTTCTTACGCCGCCCCGAACGGCGACTTCCCCGCCCCGAACGGCGGCATGCTGATCACGCAGATCGGCGGCAACGACGCGATCTGGCTCGACAAGAACGGCAAGGTGCTGCGCACCATCCACTTCCCTTCGAACCTCTACTACCCGTCCGACGCGAATTTCACCCCGCAGGGCAACATCATCTGCGCGTTCTACACGAAGCCCGGCGCCGTCGTGATCATGTCGCCGCAAGGCAAGGTGCTGTGGCGCTACAGTCCCTCGAGTGGCCCTGGGGCCCTGAACCAGCCCTCCCTGGCCGTACAGCTCAAGAACGGCCTCGTGCTCCTGAACGACGATTACAACGACCGCATCATCGTCATCAACCCGAAAACGAACCAGATCGTCTGGCAGTACGGCCACACCGGCGTCCCGGGCAGCGCCCCGGGTTACCTCGACATCCCCGACGGACTCGACATCCTGCCCGCCGGCGTCGTCCCGGGCGGACGGAACCCGGTCGGCGGTCACCTCTGGAGCTACCCGGGCAACGGCTACTAGGCGGAGTTTCCGGGCTCCCGCCGATCAGGTCCGGAACCACGCGAAGCGATGATCTCGAGCACCTCGAGGCCGGACGACGCGAGGTCCAGCATCTGGGACGCATCGCGCTCGTCCTGCCCGGACAGCACTTCCACCAGCGGGTGGAGAGGGTCGCCAGGATTCTGCGCGGCCACCTCTGCGAGGCGACCGTCGCTCAGGCGAACGACCTCGCCGTCCGGCAGGAGGTTGACCCGATCGAGGACCGCCTTGACTGCCCGTTCGTCGAGGCGCCTGCCCGCCTCGCGGCTGAGGATGGCGAGAACCTCCGCCGCCGGCATGGGTCCGCGGTAGCCGCGATCGGCGCGCATCGCGTCGTAGCTGTCGGCCACCGCGACGATGCGGCTGAAGGGATAGATGTCGGGACCGTGGAGGCCGCCCGGGTATCCCGATCCGTCCAGCCGTTCGTGGTGCTGGAGCAGCACGATCGTCGACGTGTGCCAAAGGTCCGCGGCGCTGCGCACCATCTGCCAGCCCAGCCGCGGATGGGTCTTGATCACACCGTACTCCTCGGCGCTCAGCCGACCGGCCTTGTGCAAAAGCCACAGCGGGATGGCCGCCTTGCCGATGTCGTGCAGGCTCGCGCCGATGGCAAGCCTCGCGAGCTCATCGTCCGAAAGCCCAAGTTCCTGGCCAATGACCACGGCCAGTTCGGCCACCTGGATGCTGTGATGGAAGGTGTACTCGTCCCAGGCGCGCAGATGCCCCAGGTTGTAGCGGACGTGGCGCAGACCCTGGATCTGCTGGACGATGTCCATGGCGCAGCGCTCGACCCTCGCGGCATGCTCCTCGGTGGCGTTGCCGGCGAGCGCGGCCTGGGCGAAGTCCGCGGACGCCGCGGCGGCCTCATCGCGCGTGGCCCGGTCGATGGCGCCGCCAGCGACCAGGAGAGGTGTGGACGATACCTCGACGCGTTCGATGCCGTGGCGCACCAGCAGACGCTGTAGGCGCGGCGTCAGGAGGGTACCCGCCTTGAGCAGGACCCTTCCGCCCGCGTCCAGGACGGTGCGGGCGAGATAGGCACCAATAATGTCCTTGGAAGTCGACCGCGTCTCCGTGGCGACCACCTCACCGGGCACTCTAGTGCAGCAGATTGTACATGCCCGCCCAGCATCCTCCTAGGACTTGTGCCCGCCATCACCTTTATTTAGTTAGTCGGTCGCCTGAGGCTGCGGATTCTCATACCGCCCGAGGACGGTCGGGAACAGCACGACGTACCCCAGTTGCAGGAGTGCCGCGATCAGGAACGGCCAGAACAGCGCGCCCAGGCCGATCAGATATCCGCCGATCGCAGGTCCGAGCGCCGCGGGAACGTTCCAGGACACCGCGTTGAGGCTGCTCGCGAGGCCCCTGCGGCGGTCGCGCACGAGCCCCACGCTGAACGCCTGCCGCGCTCCCACCGAGCCGCGGTTCACGATGGAGCGGACGACGTAGAGCACCGCCGCCACGGCGAAGCTCGGCGCGAAGGGGATGAGGACGAGCAGCACGACTCCTGCGAGGCGCGGCAGCACGATCGACCGGATCAGGCCGATGCGTTGCGAGAGGTGTCCCACCGCCAGGGACGATAGGCCCGTGAGAAAGAACGTGAGGCTGTAGACGGGGCCGATCAACTCCGGCCCCACCCCGAACCGGACGGCGAACCAGTAGGGCAGGAGCGGCGCGACAAGCCCCACGCCGAGCGAATTGACCATGTTGACGATCGTCAGGAGCAGGAGGGCGCGGTTCTCGCGCTGCTCCACGGCGGCGGCCGCGGCGGGGTGTTCCCCGGCCTCCGGCTGGACCCGCCGCTCCCGGGCGGGCTTTTCCTCGTGCAGGCGCCAGATCTGCCAAAGGTTGATCAGGGCCACGACCAGGTTCAGGAGAAAGAGCGGCACGTAGGCCCCGGCGCCGTGCTGCCCCGGCAGGAGATGCGGCAAGAGGCCGGCGAGCAGCGAGCCGATGCCCATGCCGGCGAACTGGATGCCGGCGTTCAGGCTGAAGACCGTGCCTCGGCGCTCGCGCGGCACGCGCTGGGCCAGCCACGCCTGCTCCGCCGGGGCGAACGGCCCGGAGCTGCCGTTCGCCCCCCTGCCGAAGCCGAAGAGGGCAGCGGTGGCCACCAGCACCCAGGTCGCCGGCAACGCGATCACCGCAAGGGTGCCGAGACTCAGGCCCGTCTCGTAGATGATCAGAAAGAGGCGCCGGCCTACGCGGTCCGAGACCACCCCGACCAGCAGGCTGAGGGCGGCTCCGGCGAGCCCCCCGGCCATCAAAAGCAGCCCGACCGCTGCCGCGCTCCAGCCGCGCGCACGCAGATAGAGCGTGAAGTCCACGGCGAGGGCGCCCTGCGCGATGCTGCGCAGCAGCCTGACAAGGATCAGCTGGCGGGCGACCGGATCGAGTGCCTGCCACGCGGCACGCGAATAGGGCGATGTCGAGTCCGAGATGTCCTCCACCCCCGAGCCTGAGACGCAAGAATTGCGCCCTGCGCCGCGGCTCGCGACGCAAGGCGTCTTTTTACCGTATCATTCGTTCTCTACCGGTGCATCGTTCCCTCCCGTAACCGCGACGGCGGCGGCCCTCCTTGCGCCCAGAAGGCGCCCAAGGATCGAACTAGCCACGAGCAGCCCGGCCGCCAGCGCTACGAAGATCGCGGTGACGCCCGCCCTTGCCGAGAGTACACCGAGCAGGGGAAACACCAGAAGCTGCAGCCCCATTTGCAGAGTGTTCACCGCCGACAGCGTCGTGGCGCGCGCCGCAGGCGGCGCACCCGCGACGATCGCCTGTTCGAGCAGCATACTGGCGGCACCGCTCGAACCGCGCCCGAGCACGACGCCTCCCGTGGCGCAGGAGAGCGCCCAGGATGTGCCCGGCGTCGCGGCGGCGCGAACAACCGCCGCCAGTGGATAACCCCAGATGGCGATGCGCAGGAGTCTATCGCGCCCACCCCGCCTGAGGCGCCCGGCCCCAAGCGTTGCCAGCCACCCTGCCCCACCCGCCGCCGCGAACACGAGCGAGACGGCGAACGGATGGAGCCTCAGGGCGAGAAGCAGCGCCTGGCTGTACTCCGTGCCTACCGACGAGAAGGCCCAGAGCGCCGCCGCCGCGACACCGAGCGTCCATAGCGGACGATAGGCGGGCAGACCGAGCTCGCGAAGCACCGCGACCGGTCCCTGCGCCGGCAAGCTGCCCCTGGCCGTCGCGCAGGGCCCCACCGGGAGCGCGACCGCTGCCAGGAGCATGAGGAGGCTGCCGATCGCCTCGGCGATGTAGAGCCACGCGAACGACACGCTAGCGATGACTCCTCCGAGAAGGCCGGAACCAAGCGACGCGAGCCGCTGCATCCCCACATAGTCCGCGAAGCGGCGCACCAGCACGGCCTCGTTCTTGCCACCCTCCACGTGCTCCGACAGGCTGCGCACGTAGGCAAGGTCCACCCCGGACGGAAGCGTGAGGGCAATGGCGGTCACCAGCGACCCGGCCAGCACGTAGGCCGGGCCGCGCCCGGCGAGCAGGAACAGCACGGCCGCGAAGAGCTTGACGAGGGCCCCGGCGACGAGCACCGCCCTGCCGCCGAACCGGTCTGCGAACATGCTGCTCGGGACGTCGAGCGCCAGCCTGCCAGCCTGCATCAGCGCGTACTGGATGCCGATGAAGGCAGGGCCATAGCCCAGGTGCAGGAGATAGACGATCCAAAGGAACTGGTCGAGGTATAGCGACGAGAGGAAGCCAAACGCATAGACGCGCGCCCACACAGCCCGTCATCCTTTCACGGATACGGGCGGACGCCTTGGAACTCAGGGCGCCCGCAACCCGACTGGCGAATTGCGGGCTCAGGCCTCGCAGAGCAGCATCGCGTCCACGTCCCGGTGCGATCTTGGCGCCAATTCTAGCAGAGGGACCCCCGTCTGTCGACGAGGGTCCCCGGAGCTCAGATTGCAGGAACTGCCTGGGCGTCAGTCTCCTTGTGCGTCATCCTGCCCCTGCCCGTCGCCAGGACTCCTTGCCAAGCCACTTGAGGTGGCCGAAGCCCACGTGATCGTGATGACCGCGATGCGACCATCCGGGCGGAGCCCCGAACCAGGGACCGAGTCCACGGTGGTGGGGTCCATGCGGTCCGTGCGGTTGCCGTGGTCCCGGCGGCTTAGACGGGCCAGGAGGCCCCGGCGGAAGAGGTGGAGTTGTGGGCGAAGAGGCGGTCGAGGCAGTCACGTCACCCGAGGACCCGACTTTCACCGATGAGGTACTGGATTGCCCGGTGACTGCTCCTCCCGACGGCGCCTCACCCAGAACCTGGACCCGCATCACGACGCCGTCCGCCTGGGCCACCTGCACCGCGTACCAGACGCCCCGGCTGGAGCGGAGATCGATGTTCCACACCGCTGCGCCGCCGGCACTTCCCAAAGAGATTTGCTGTACAGTACTGCCGCTGCCCACCGTGTGTTCCGCGATCGACTCGGCCGCACCTTGGCCGACGCCACCGGCGTGCGCCGTGCCGAGCACGCCAAACATCAGGGCCAGCGTTGCCCCACCGGCGACCATGTAGCGCAATGTGCGTGACAAGCGCATCACCTCCTGGTTCATAGCTTCGGGCGCATGCGCCCGTTTTTGACGCGGCCGGACCGGCAGCCGCGGAACACGGGCGTTGCTGTGGCTGTGCGCGCTGTGATATTCTTTACACTGCTGTTCGATGGTCGGCTTCGTCCATCGCGGCGCGGAGGGGTACCGAAGTGGCTAAACGGGGCGGTCTGTAAAATCGCTGGCTCTGCCTTCGATGGTTCGAATCCATCCCCCTCCACCAGATCGCGGGGTAGAGCAGTCTGGTAGCTC
>DAIBJA010000003.1 GCA_027420455.1 Clostridia bacterium
TCCTGGCGCTGCGGCCGCAGCAGCAGGAACCAGAAGATCGCGATCAGTACCACAAACCAGAGGATCGTCACGACAGGGGAATTGAGGCTAGTCAACGCGTTGCCTCCTCAGGCCAAGCATGCCACGCTTGCCCATTCGACAGTCGCGCAGGGCCTACCTGCTACGTCGGATCAATCGCCGCCGAGCTGCAAACCAGAACCTCCGTCGCCGTTCCCCTGCGGATAGAGGCCGCTCCCGCCGGTCGCATCGCCGTGGCGATGGCGGCCCTTGCCCCATGCACCCAGCCAGTAGTTTTGACCGACGCCCTGCAGGTTCGAGAAGCCGCTCGAGCCCCCCGTCCCGCCGTGATCGTGGTGTCCCTTCCCGTGGTCCGACTGCCCGCCCGGAAGGCCATTGCCCTGATCCTCGCCGGCGCCGCCGCCCGCACCCTGCGCGGGTCCGCCTGGCTGGACCGACGATCCGCCCGGCAGAACGCCCTGACCAGCGTCGCCCTTCTTGCCCTTGCCATGTCCCTTCCCCTGACCAGGACCCACGCCCTGGCCGTTGCCCTGCCCCTGCCCGTCACCGGGAGCCGTCGTGCCCGCCCCTTCCTGGCTGTCGCCGCCCAGCTGCAGCTGGACGGTGCCGCCCGGCGTGACGATCTGAAGCTGCACCGACGGCGTGGCCGGCGTCTGCCGCCCTGTGCCACCGGCTGGCGGGCTCACGGGCGGTGTCGGTGGGGGGGTCGTTCCGGACGAAGGGGCGTTACCGCCCGTCTGCCCAACTTGAGGGCCGGTCGACGGCGGGGTGTTCCCCTTCGTCTGTCCGTGCCGGGCGCCGGTCGACGGCGGCGTGCCGGTCGTCTTCGCGTTGCCCGTGAGCACCGGCAGCACCGCCTTGCCCGAGCTGGTCGTGGCGATCTTCGCCATCGCGGAGCCCAGATGGTCGCCGCGCATCGCGCTCACCTTGACGCCAGCGCCCGCCTTGTGCAGAGCCGACCAGACGGCGTAGACGCCCGCGGACACATGCGCCTTCTCCGCTGCCTGCACCAGCACCCGCGGCACGATCATCGCCGAAACGATGCCCTTGACGCCGTGGTGATGCAGGTACGTGGCGGCAAAACTCCGTGCCAGCCTCAACTGGCCCTGCACAGCCGCGGGGACCGACGCCTCACCCGCGCCGTACCCGGCCACGATGACCGCGGCCGGTCGTCCCTTGGCGATAAAACCTTGCGCGCTCGCGGTGCGCAGCAGAGTGTCCACCGCCGCCGAGAGCGCCTCTCCCCGCACGCGGGCGGTCGCGAGGACCCGATGGCCGTCTTTGTCGAGACCCGTCGCGGTGAGCACCGTGCCGCCGGCAGAGAGGCCGAGCTCCACGCTCGGATTGATGTCCACCGTCGCGTACGCGACCACCTTGGCCTGCGCCAGCGGCAGCGCCGCCGGCAGGATGGCCAGCACGCCTGCGAGGCCGGCCGCCGCGTAGGCGAACCGGCGCATGGGCACCCGGGCTGGCTGACCAGGCAGCAGGATCTCGTCGCCCGCCAGGGCGTGGGGCGCGCGGATGCGGCGCAGCTCGCCGCCAGGCAGCAGCACGATGGCGTGCCGGCCGCGCCGCTCGAGCACGAGCGCACGCATCATGCCTCACCTCCGCTTCGAAGATAGGTCTGCAAGTATGGATACTCCCCCATCAGGGCGAGGGCGACCGCCACGATGTACTTGCGATGTCGCTCGAGCGTCTTGCGCGAGAGCCTGACGCGCTCATCCAGGCGCCCGAGGGGCAACGTCCCGCGATCGCGCAGGTAGGCGGCGAACTCGGGAGTCGAGGCGATCAGCCTCGCCACCGACACGGCGGCCTCACGCGCGTCGCGATGACGTGGCGCATGGTGCAGCAGCTGCTGGAAGTCGAGGCCCACCGCCTTCAGCTCCTCGCGGTAGCGGTCGATCTCCTCGAGCCGTTCGGACCGTGCCGCGTCGGCCTCGTGCGCCGCGATCGCCGCCTGGTTCTCGCCTGGGAACGGGGCGTCGCGATCGGGATCATCGCTGCCGAAGGAGCTGAGCGGGATCTCGGTCCGCTGCCGCTCCCTGCGGTAGTGGTCCACCAGGCGGCGCCGGATGACCGTCTCGGCCAGCGCCAGGAAATTGCCGCCGCGTCCGGGGTCGAACCGGTCGATCGCCTCGTTGAAGGCGATCAGGGCGACCGAGACCTCGTCATCCTGTCCCATGCGCACGTAGTGACCCACCGCACGCGTCGTCACCTTGAGGATGAACGGCGTGAAGCGCTCGATCAGCCGCTCGCGCTCCGCGGGATCCGCCTGGGCTCTCCGCACGTCGGCGGGACCCAGTCGCGGGCCGGGCAGGAAGCTCACGCTTACACCTCGCTCGCCTCGGCAAAGTAGTTCGCAGCACCGCCGCGAATTGGGAGGGTGGCCTGCCTAGCGCCTGAAAAGCAGGTAACCGACCAGCGACAGGACAAGGCTCAGGAGCAGGCTGGTTCCGAGCGGCAGGTAGAGGGCGAAGTTGCCCTTCTGGATGTAGAAATCGCCCGGTATGCGGCCAAGGGGGCCGATGCGGCCCACCACCATCACGACAAGACCGAACACGAACAGGACCAGGCCAAGGGCCATCAGGAGCCTGCCGATCTGCGCCACGGTCAGAAGAGCCCCCCTGGCTGCGCGGGAGCGAGCCCGAGCATGCGCCTGCCCGCCGCCGTCAACTGCCGGCCGCGGGGGGTGCGCTCCAAGAGTCCGATCTGGATCAGGTAGGGCTCGACGACGTCCTCGAGCGTGTCGGTTTCCTGGCCTAGGGCGGCGGCGAGCGTCTCTAGCCCTGCCGGACCGCCGCTGAAGCTCTCCGCCAGATGGCGCAGGAGCGAACGGTCCAGGCGGTCGAGACCGAGCTCGTCCACCTCAAGGAGGTCCATGCCCGCCTTGGCGACGGGTTCCGTGACCACGCCCTGTCCACGCACCTGCGCGAAGTCTCTGAGCCGACGCAGCAGCCGGTTGGCGATGCGCGGCGTACCGCGAGCCCGTAGGGCGATCTCCCGCACCCCACCCGGCTCCACGGTCACGCCGAGGATGCGGCCCGCGCGGCGTACCACGTCCGAGAGCTCGTCGACGGAGTAGAACTCGAGGTGGCACTGCACCCCGAACCGGTCGCGGAGCGGCGTCGACACGAGGCCGCTGCGGGTCGTGGCTCCGATCAGGGTGAAGCTGGGCAGGTCGATCCGCAGGCTCCTGGCGCCCGGGCCCTTGCCGATGATGATGTCGAGCGCGCCGTCCTCCATCGCGGGATAGAGGATCTCCTCCACCTGGCGCGAGAGTCGGTGCACCTCGTCGATGAACAGGACATCCCCCTGGTCGAGCGATGTCAGGATGGCGGCGAGATCGCCGGGACGCTCGATGGCCGGTCCGCTCGTCACCCTGATCTGGCTCCCCATCTCGCGCGCGATGACGTGGGCCAAGGTCGTCTTGCCCAGTCCCGGCGGCCCCGAGAGCAGCACGTGGTCCAGGCTCTCGCCGCGGCCGCGCGCGGCCTCGATGAAGATGCGCAGCTGCTCGCGCACCCGGTCCTGGCCGATGCACTCGGCGAGGGTCTGGGGACGCAGGCCCACGTCGGCGCGCACCTCGTCGTCGTCACGGCTGAGGCCTGTGATGATGCGGTCCTCCACTGCCACCCCCCCTTATCTCTGACGCCCGCCGATCTTCTGCAGCGCGAGCCGCACCCTTTCCTCGACCGTTCCCTGCAGGCCCTCGAGCATCGCCTGGGCGGTGCGCTCGGGAAGTCCGAGCGCGAGAAGCGCCAGCATCGCCTCGTCCCCCTGGGCGCCTGGCCCGCCTTGCCCTGCCGCCGCCTGCGGCTGCAGCCGGTCACGCAGTTCGAGCGCGATGCGTCCCGCAAGTTTCTTGCCGACGCCCGCGGCCTGACTCAGCCGGGTCGTATCGCCGCTGGCGATCGCGAGCGCGAGTTCCTGTGCCGCGAAGCGGCCGAGCAGCGCGAGAGCCACCTTGGGGCCTACGCCGCTGACCGACAAGAGCCAGCCGAACAGCCGCTCCTCCTCGCTCGAGGCGAAGCCGTACAGGGAAACCTCGTCCTCGCGCACGATCATGCGCGTCACGATCTCCACCTGGCCGTCCTGCGCCTGCAGGCGGTGCTGCGTCTGCGGCGTGCAGCGCACCTGGTAGAGCACGCCGTGGACGTCCAGCGTCAGCGAGTCCTCGTCGCTGCGCACGACCTCGCCGCGCAGTCCGGCGATCACTGGGCCTTCGCCTCCCAGCCGGCACGAAAGAAGCCGGTGAGCGCGATGGCCAGGGCGTCCGCGGCGTCGTCGCGCATGCGCTCCTCGCCGAGCCCAAGGATGGTGCGCACCATGCGCATCACCTGCTGCTTCTCCGCCCCGCCGAAGCCGGACACCGCCTGCTTCACCTCCGGCGGGGTATACTCGCGCACCTCGAGTCCATGCTGCGCGGCGACGAGGAGCGCGACGCCACGCGCCTCCCCGACCGCGATCGCCGAGCCCACGTTGCGATTGAAATAGAGGCGCTCCACCGCCACGCGGTCAGGCGAGTACTGCCGCATGATGTCGGTGAGCGCCTCGTGGATCTTCAGCAGGCGACCGGCCGTCGGCGTATCGCGCCTCGTGACGACGACGCCGAAGGCAAGCGCCTCGGCGCGCTGTCCAAGGCCACGGATCACGCCGTAGCCGCAGGTTTCGATCCCGGGGTCGATGCCCAGCACTACCAATGCCCGACCTCCCCAGGTTGTCTTCGCCTGGGGCGGCGGCGGCTCCTTCTAGCTGCCGAGTCCCTCGAGCATCTGCCAGGCCGCGCCGACGCTCTGGACGGGAACCCCGCGCGACAGGCGCTGCTGGTCGCTCGTGCCGAGCGCCGACGACTTGATGCCCGTCAGCTGATCGACCCAGCCGTAGCGCGGCGGTCCGAAGAAGATCGCCACCTGGCCCTGCGCGATGCCGACGTAGAGCGGGTTGCCGTTCTTCGCTGGCACGAAGGTCGTCGGGGTCCCGGCGGCCTGGAGCGTCCAGCCGGGCAGCTGGGACTGGAGCTGCTGCGGCGTCAGACGCTGCACGCCGAGCTCCTGCGCGGTGAAGGACGAGCTGTCCACGCGCCCCCCGACCTCCGGAATGCGGAACACGATGCGCGCCTTGGCGCCGAACACCTGGCCCGCACGACCAAGAGTCGTCCGCGCCCCGCCCTGGCTCATCAGGCGCGACGCCACCGCGGCGCCCCCGAGAACGACGACCGCCACGAGCAGCCCCGTGAGGAGCCGCCGCTGACTTTCCTGCAATACCATCGACCTCCCGTGGCACAGTCTGCGCCACGGGAGGAAAATTCAACCGCTATTCCGAGAATTCGGCGTTCGTGAAGACATCCTGGATGTCGTCGTGGTCGTCCAGCGCGTCGAGCAGGGCAAGCACCTTCTCCTGGTCGGCCTCCCCCACCTCGGTCTTCATGGAGGGGTCGTAGGTGAACTCGGCCGAGACCACGTCGACGCCGCGTTCGATGAGTCCCTGGCGCAGGCTTTGCAGGTCTTCCGGCTTGCCGTAGACGGCGAAGGTGCCATCCTCGTCGCCCTCGACGTCGTCCGCGCCGACGTCCGCCGCCGTGAGCAGCAGCTCCTCCTCGTCGGCGGCCCGCACCGTGACGCGCGCACGGCGCTTGAACATCCAGGCGACGCAGCCCGACTCGCCGAGGGCGCCTCCATGCTTGGAGAAGAGGTGGCGCAGCTCCGCGGCCGTGCGGTTGCGGTTGTTGGTCATGACGAGTGCCATGACCGCGACGCCGCCCGGCCCATATCCCTCGTACTGCAGTTCCTCGAAGTCCGCCTCGTCGCCGCCGCCCGCGCCTCGGGCGATCGCCCGATCGATGTTGCCGGTCGGCAGATTCTCGGCACGCGCCCGCTCGATCGCGGTCGCGAGGCGGAAGTTCGCGTCAGGGTTCGCGCCGCCCTGGCGCGCCGCGACGGTGATCTCACGCGCCAGGCGCGAGAAGATCCTGCCCTTCTGCGCGTCCACGACAGCCTTGCGACGCTTGATGTTGGCCCATTTCGAGTGTCCTGACAAACGCTGCGGCCCTGAGGGCCTCCCTCCTTAAGCGTAAGAACTCGTGCGGCACGCGGTCGCCGCTAGCGCGGGAAGATCGGCGGCAGACTGCGCTTGTGCGCCGACTGGCGCCGCATCGTCTCGACGAGGCCGGCCACAACGGGACTGCCTTCACCGCTCGCCAGGTAGGTGTCGAGTTCCTGATAGGTCATGCCCATCTCGCTCTCGTCGGTCTGCCCCTCCCAGAGGCCGGCGGATGGCTGGCGGTCGATGATGCGGGCAGGGACGCCCAGTTCGCGTGCCATGGCGCGCACCTCGTGCTTGAGGAAACCGCCGATCGGCAGAAGGTCGACGCCGCCGTCGCCATACTTCGTGAAGTAACCGATTTCGAGTTCCGAGCGGTTGCCGGTGCCCAGCACCAGCGCGTTGTGCCACGCCGCCTCCGCGTAGAGCGAGATCATGCGTAGGCGCGGCTTGAGATTGGCGATGGCCAGCCGCGGCATGTTCGGCGGCAGGGCCAGCTGGTCGCGCAGCGCCTGGAACACCGGTCCCAGGTCGACGACGCGGTACGAGACGCCAAGGGCCTCGGCCGCGAGCTTCGCGTCCTCGGCGTCGGCCGGATCGCTCTCGCACGGCATGATCACGCCATAGACCTCGTCGCCCAGCGCACGCTTCGCCAGAGCCGCCACTGTGGCGGAATCGATTCCCCCGGAGAGGCCCACCACCGCCGCGACGCGGCCCGCCTCCGCCACATGGGCGCGGATCCACTCGGACAGGCGCTCCACGTCCGATGGCAAGGAGCCCACTTCCCTTCGACAGCACAGCTAGGGCGTGCCTTCGCCCGCCCGCCGCAAAGTCCTGCCGGCCGGCCCAAGGCACGTTCGCCTCGTATTGTGCCATGCCGGGGGGGAGTTTGGCGAGACAGGCCCGTGCGGCAGGGAACGCGCATGCTCCTGGCCAACTGACGTGAGGAAGGAGATGTTCCCGCTTGCTCATCATCGGAAGTTCCAACGCACGCGTCGGCATCCCGCTCGGCATGGCGATCCTGCGGCGGGGCGGCAGTGCCCTCGACGCCGTCGAGGCGGCGATCCGCGCGGTCGAGAGCAACCCGGACGATCACACCGTGGGTCTCGGCGGACTGCCGAACGTGCTCGGGGTCGTGGAACTCGACGCCAGCATCATGGATGGCTCCACGCGCGCCGCGGGCGCCGTCGCCGGCGTGCGCGGCATCGAGCATCCGATTTCCCTCGCCCGGCGCGTCATGCAGGATCTGCCGCATGTGCTGCTGGTGGGAGCGGGCGCAGAGCGGTTCGCCGAGGAATGCGGCTTCGAGACGACTGAGCTCCTGACGCCCGAGGCACGGGAGATCTATCTGCGCGGCCTGCGCGGGGAGGAGAACACCCCGTATGCCGGCGCGGCAGCCAAGGCCATGGTCCACAGGCTGGCGATGCAGCCGGAGCGCGCCTCGGGCAAGGACGCCGGCACCGTGAACGTGCTCGCGCTGGATCAGCAGGGCAACATCTGCGCCGGTGTCAGCACGAGCGGCTTTGCCTGGAAGTACCCGGGCCGCGTCGGCGACTCCGCCGTGATCGGCGCCGGCAACTACTGCGATGGCCGCTACGGGGCGGCTGCCTGCACAGGACGCGGCGAACTCGCCATCCGGGGTGCCACCGCCCGCACCATCGTGCTCGGCCTCGCGCAGGGACTTTCGCCACAGGAAGCCGGCGGGCGGGCCATGGCCGACCTCGACCTGATCCCCGACAACTACTTCAGCAACATGAACTGTGTCGTTCTGACGCCCGACGGGCGTCACGCGGGCTTCTCCACCGTCGAGAACCAGATCTACGTCGGCATGAACGACGCATCCCAGGACGTCGAATCCTGGCCGCGCACCTACGTGCCCGTCAGCGCCCGCGGCTGATCGCCTGAATGTCCTAGGGAGCCCGCGTCGCGCGGGCTCCCTTTTGATTACGGCTCAAAGGTAGGCGTCGTCGCTCAGCACAAAGGCGTGTGGCTCGTGCTCACCCGCATGCTGGCATGCGGGGCCGCATTCGTCGCACCAGACGCGGTGGCAGACAGGGCACTCGTACGCCTCGATCGCCGGGTCGCCGGTATCATGCCTGCAGTTTGGGCAGCGTGCCATCCCCATCCCTCCTTCGGCTCGCGATCGCGCTCGGGTCAGTCGGCGAACTGCGCCTCCTCGGTCGAGCCCTTGAGGGCCGTCGTGACCGAGTGTCCGCCGTTCACGATCAGGTTGACCGCATCGAAGTAGCCGGCCCCCACCTCCCTCTGGTGGCGCACGGCCGTATAGCCGCGTCCTTCCGCCTCGAACTCGGCCTCCTGCAGCGCCGCATAGGCCGGCATGCCCTGTCTGCGGTAGCGGTGCGCGAGGTCGAACATGCCGTAATTGAGCGCATGGAAGCCGGCGAGCGTGATGAACTGGAACTTGTAGCCCATCTCCGCGAGGACGTCCTGGAAGCGTTCGAGTTCCGTCGCGCCGAGCTTGCGCTTCCAGTTGAACGAGGGTGAGCAGTTGTAGGCCAGGAGCTTGCCGGGGTGATGGCGGCGGATGCCTTCGGCGAACGCCCTGGCTTCGTCGATGTCCGGCTCGGCCGTCTCGCACCAGACCATGTCGGCGTAGGGCGCCATCGCTACGCCGCGCGCGATGGCGGCGTCGAGGCCGCCACGGCTTACAAAGAATCCTTCGCCGGTCCTTTCGCCCGTGAGAAAGGGCTGATCCGCGGGGTCGACGTCCGAGGTCACGAGCTTTGCTCCAAGGGCATCGGTCCGCGCCACGATCAGGGTCGGCACGCCCATCACGTCGGCCGCCAGCCGGGCGGCGACGAGGTTGCGCACGGCGTTCTGGGTGGGGATCAGCACCTTGCCCCCCATGTGGCCGCACTTCTTCTCGGACGAGAGCTGGTCCTCGAGGTGGATGCCGGCGGCTCCCGCCTCGATCAGGCTGCGCACCAGCTCGTAGACGTTGAGGGGCCCGCCGAAGCCCGCCTCGGCGTCGGCCAGGATGGGCGCAAACCAGTGCGTACCCGTCCGCCCCTCGCTGAGGTCGATCTGGTCGGCGCGCTGCAGGGCCCGATTGATCCGCCGCACCAGCGCCGGCACGCTGTTCACCGGGTAGAGCGACTGGTCCGGGTAGGTCTCGCCGGCCAGGTTCGCGTCCGCGGCGACCTGCCAGCCGCTCACGTAGATGGCGTCGAGCCCTGCGCGCACCTGCTGGACCGCCTGGCCGCCGGTCAGGGCGCCCAGCGCCTTGACGTGACCGCGGTCGTGCAGGGTCTGCCACAGGCGTGCCGCGCCCGCCTGCGCCAAGGTGTGCTCGATCTGCAGGGTCCCGCGCAGGCGCAGGACCTCGGCCTCCGCGTAGGGACGCGCCACGCCTTCGAACCGTCCCACGGGCAGTGGGCTGTCGAAAAGTTCGGGAAACTCGTCATCTCTCATCGTGCGGCCTCCTCTGGCACTGGCCTTGGGGCGTTTGGCGCGAGGGTCTCACGCAAGCTCCGCGTACGCCGGAACGGTGAGGAAGTCGACGAACTCGGGGGCGAGGGCGATCTCCTCGAAGATGCGCCTGGCGGAATCCAGTAGCGGCGCCTTGCCCTCCGCCCCGATCTCGCCCGCAACCTCCGTACAGATCGCCCGCACGAGAGCCTCGTCGACCACCCGGCCGTCGTCGAGGCTCGCCCCGTGCCGCAGCCACTGCCACACCTGCGAGCGGGCGATCTCCGCGGTCGCCGCGTCCTCCATCAGGTTGAAGATGGCGACGGCGCCGTTGCCGCCGAGCCAGGACGCCAGGTAGCGCAGGGCGACGGAGATATTGAGGGGGAGTCCTGCCTGCGTGATCGCACCGCCGGGCACCGACAAATCCAGAAGCTGCTCGGGGCGCACCGCCACGTCCTCGCGCAGGCGCTCCCGCTGGTGGGGTCGATCCCCCAGGACCCTGTCGAAGACCTCCCGCGCGACCGGCACCAGGTCGGGGTGAGCCACCCACGTGCCGTCGAATCCGTCGCCAGCCTCGCGCTCCTTGTCCCGGCGCACCTGCTCGAACGCGACGCGGTTCACGGCCACGTCCCGGCGCGAAGGGACGAACGCCGCCATGCCACCGATCGCGTGCGCGCCTCGCCGGTGACAGGTCTGCACCAGGAGGTCGGTGTAGACCCGCATGAACGGAACCTCCATCGTCACCTGCGCGCGGTCCGGCAGGACCCTTTGAGGGTCGCGCCTGAACTTGCGGATCGCGCTGAAGATGTAGTCCCACCGGCCGGCGTTGAGTCCGAGCGCGTGATCCTTGAGGGCGTAGAGGATCTCATCCATCTGGAACGCGGCCAGGATGTTCTCGATCAGCACGGTCGCCTTGATCGTGCCGTGGGCGAGGCCGAGCTCGCGCTCCGTGAAGTCGAAGACGTCGTTCCAGAGCGCGGCCTCCTGCCAGTTCTCGAGCTTCGCCAGGTAGAAGTACGGCGCGCTGCCGCGGCATTCGAGCGCCGGATGATTGCGCAGCACGTAGAGTCCGAAGTCCACGAGGCTGGCGGAAAGCGCCCGGCCGTCCAAGGTGACGTGCTTCTCCTCGAGATGCCAGCCGCGCGGCCGGACGACCAGCGTGGCGACGTCATCGCCGAGTCGGAGGATCCCATCCCGGCCGGCTACGCTGATCGAACCCTCGATCGCGTCGGTCAGGTTGCGCTGGCCCTCAAGCACGTTGGCGAAGGTCGGGGCGAGGGCATCCTCGAAATCCGCCATGAATACCCTGGCGCCGGAATTCAGGGCATGGATGACCATTTTGCGGTCCGTGGGGCCCGTGATCTCGACCCGGCGGTCGCACATGTCCGCAGGCGTCTCGCCCACCCTCCAGTCGCCCGCGCGCACCTCCCTCGTATCGTCCGGGAAACCGGGCAGCCAACCCTGGTCCAGCCGCTCCTGCACCCTCAGCCTCTCGCGCAGCAGTTGCCGGCGCCTTTGGCCGAAGCGCTGCTGCAGTTCGGCCAGAAAGGCGAGCGCCCGTCGGTCCAGGACCTGCTCGGGCCCCTGCTCCGCGGCCAGAATCTCAAGCGCCGCACCCACTGCCATCTCCCCCTAGGCGGCCCGATTGCCCTAAGCCTAGCAGGGGCGTCGCCATGCAACCCGCGGTCTCCGACGAACGGCCAGCCTCGGCCGGTGAACGGTCGTCAGGGCCGGGTGAGCTGCAAGGACCCGGACGCATCAAGGCCAGGCTGCCGCCCGAAGGGGAGGCGCCTGGCCCTGATCGGAAGCCCGAGCTACTTCTTCATGTACGCTGGCACGTACTTGGCGAAGTCGGCCATGTGGCCGGGGTAGCTCAAATAGCCCGTGTACAGCCAGATGACGGCGGCCACGGCCAGGACGATCGCGGCGAGGACGGCGATCCAGCGCTGCTTCCTGATGGCGACGGCCGGGAGCGTCAGGACTCCGCCGAGTCCCGCCAGGATGAAGCCGACACCCGCGACGTCGGGACTGCTGGACATGTGCATACCGATGATGTTCGCCCCGACAACGATGGCGGCGATGCCCGCGAAGAAGCCCCAGATCGCCGGACCCAGAAGGTCCAGGCGGAAGACGAGGGCAAATCCGGCGACGGTAAAGAGCGCGCCGAACATCAGCGCCGGCTCTCCGTACGCCACGTTGTAGCTGCCGGGCAGCGGCCAGGTGACGATCATGGGGATGGCGGTCTCGGCCAGGATGAGTGCCGTGGCTCCGAAGCCGAAGCCCCAGGTCGGGCGATGCTCCGGCGCCGGCGCCAGATAGAGGTACAGGGCCAGGATCGCGAGTCCCGCCCCCACCGACACGAGCATGACGGCAAGATAGTCGATCACGTTGCCTCTCCCCCTTCGCGGGCAGCACAAATTCGGGTTGCCCGCCGAGGAAAAATAATACCTGGGACAGGTCGGACCGGGAAGCAGTGGCTTGAATCGAGCGGGGCCAGGATGCGTGACATGTACACCCGCTCGTCCACGTCACATAATGGGTTCAAGGCTTGGCAGCATTCCCCGCACGGAGTTGAACGCCATGGCAGAATCGACCGCAGCCAATCCGGGCTTCGTCTACGACGGCTACTCCCGGTTCTGGCGCGTCGCGGACCAGCTGATGCGGGACCGCGAGCCGGACGATAGTTTTTGGCATGACCTCCTGTCGGCGCCCGGCTACAAGGAACTCATCGCGCATGAGTTTTCGGAGGACTTCTTCCCGGAGCAGTTTCGGCTGGCGTTCAAGCCCTCGCTCGGTCCGAGCCTCGCGCACGTCCTGCGCGGGGGACACCATGCGGGTCTCTTGCGGCATTATCTCCAAACGGCCGAGACCCGGGACCACATCGCCAAGGGCATGGAAGCGATAGCCGCAGCCCCCGTCGCCACCGTGGCCAGGCAATGGGCCTTGGCGTGGCTGCCACACGGTCTCAGGCTTGGCTTTCCTACCGTCGCCTTCGTCATCTTCGCTCCCGATGCGCGCGGTTACGAGATCGTGGTGGTGGACGCGGCGTTCGCCTGCCAGTTGGCCACGCCCCAGGCGATGCTTGCCCACGAATACCACCACGTGTTCAGGCGCCAGGTGATGGCGTCGCGCCCCGAGCCGCGGCTCGGCGACAAGGACGTGCTCTGGGTGCTGGACCAGCTGGAGGCGGAGGGCATCGCCGACCAGATCGACAAGCGCGGCTGGCCCGGGGAGGCTCCCGCCGGGACCGGGCGGATCGCGGACTACGCCCGCGCGTACCGCCGGCACTTCGAAACCGCGCCTGGGACGATTCGCCAGCTTGATACCCTGCTCGCCAACTGGCACGACACGCCGGGTGACCGCCAACGGATCGCCGGGCAGTTGCGTTCGGTCCTGCCGCTCGCCGGTCATCCGACCGGCAGTTTCATGGCGCGGCTGATCGAGCGCCGGCTCGGACGCGATGCGTGTGTAGCGACGGTCGGCAACCCGTTCGCGTTCGTGCGCCTCTATTGCGAGGCGGCCAAGGCCACCGGGGCTGCGCCGATGTTCGGCGATGCCGCGCTCGCCGCGGTGGCGACCCTCGAGCGCAGTTATCTCACCGCCTGACGAACCGACGCTTCGGCGTCCGTCCGCGGCCTATCCCCCGGATCCAAGTCCGGACGCCCGTTGGGCACGCTCGGCGCCGCAGGGGTTGTCGGCCGGCCGCTTCGCCATGCGGTGGGTGCCGCCCTTGGCAACGAGCGGCTTAGGCCACCCGCGTAGCCAGGACGCGAACAAAGGGCTTCGGATCGCGTCGGACGTGGGTGGTGCGGAAGCCGCCGCTCTCCACGAACTGAGCCAAGGCGTCGGGCGCGAGCCAAATGTCGAGGTCCGGGCCATGGGTCGACACCGAATCGTCCCATTCCAGCAGGCAGAGATGTCCGCCCGGGCGCAGGATCCGCCGTGCCTCGCGGCGCATCGAGGGCCAGTTGGGGATGTCGCGGAACACCCTCTCGACCAAGACGGCATCGACCGACGCGTCGGACAGCGGCAGCCCCGTCCCCTGCACGCGGATCGTCTGGACATTTCGGATACCTTGGGCGAGGGCACTGCGCTGCAGCGCGTCGAGATTCCCCTGCAGGGCATCCACGCCGATCAGCGTTCCACCCGTGAGCAGGCGCGCGGCAGGCAGCGCGAAGAAGCCATGGCCGCAGCCGATGTCAACCACCACGGAGGCCGAAGCGTGCAGGAGGTCCGCCAGCACCTCGTCTTGGGTCTTGAGCTCGTGCATGCGCTCCTCGAGTGCATGGATGCGATCCATGTCGATGAAGTCGCGATTCCGGCAACAACGCGTGGAACCTTTCATGGGCCCACCCCCATTCTGCTGCGATGCGGAAACCACCTCGCCCGGTGTCGCCCCTTGCCCCGGCCCGGACCCAGCGCCCGTGCCTCCGTCCATCCGCCGCGTGATACTGGACTCCGAGCGTGCATCCCTGGGCAGTTCACCGCCGCGACCGCCTGGCGACCGTCTGCCTGATGCTCCCGCTCGACGCCCGCACGCTGGTGCTCGCGGCAAGCCTGCCCGGTGGACCTAGCTGCGAGGCGCGCGCTGGCCGCTGCTGTCGCGTCGGCGGAACTTGGGCGCCGAGCACGACCTCGATGCCGTGTTGCGTGAAGATCTGGATGTCAGCCTCCGCCCGTTCCTGGAGGTAGGACGGCAGATAGCCTGGGCGCTAGCCGGGGTTGGGCACGCCCTCGATCCGCACGTTCCGGCTGGGCAGAGCGGTCTCCGTCGGAGTTCCTCCCTCACCCGCGAAGCCCGGTGACATGGCGGGCCTGCGGGCTTCGGGGACCAAGGTCCGGGCCCGCAGCTCCGGAACGTGACCCGCCCCCGGCAAGGCGAAGGGACATGACCCGCAATGCGCGCCGAGGGCGCGGCGGCGACGCTACTCGGTCGGGACGAGCAGTCCGCGGCCGCCCCCGGGCTGCTCTGCGGGGGAATGCCCTGGCTGCCGGATCACGACGTTCGCCTGCGGTCCATAGGGGCAACCCTGGCAGCCGAGGCGCTGGGGTCCGCCGCAGCGAGGCTCCGCGGTCGCGCCGAGCGACGAGAGGAGGGACATGGAAGGGATCTCCGCGGGCGCCTCGAGGACCTCGGGCACCTCGGAGTCGTGCACGAGAGCACGGATGGCGTAATGCGTCAGCAGGTAGCCGTACATCTCCTGGATCACGCCCTCCGGCGTCTTGCTGCGCAGTACGAGGCGAGGTGCCGCCTGGACGGACTTGAGTTCCCCGAGGGTAGTGTCGAACTTCCAGCGGCCGCAGTAGAGGCGCGCCAGGTCGGCTGCCGGCGCCACGTCGTGGTCGAGGATGGTGGAGAAGAGACGGCAGGCGACGTCGCCGTGCGGACAGCGGCAGTCGATCACGCGCACCATGCTGGCGCCGTGTCCGGACCCCCGCTCGTACTCGGAATGGTAGAGGCGGCTCAGATAGCTGCCATCGGGGAGTTCGCGCACGACCGGCAAGTCAAGGTCTGGCGGCACCTGCCAGAGCAGCTCGGCGTCGCTCTTGGCGGCCTCCTGCCAGAGTCCTTGGCTGAACGCGTTGCACTGCGCCATACAGAGCACGTCGCCACGCAGCGAGCGCAAGAGCTGGCGCAGGAGTTCCGGTTCGACTGTGTCGCATGGGCCCATGGCGACGTCGACAATCGCATGCGTGCCGTGCTCCGCCAGTGTGGCGAGCCGGATCTGCGGCAGGGAGCTCGTCACGTCGGCCTGTCGCAGGCGCGCCTTGCCGAAGCGGGCCTGGTTCTCGGGTGTGTCCGCGACTTCGATGGTGTTGCAATCGATGCTCATCAGGCGCCAGCCGCGGTACCACGCCCCGCGCAGGCCCTTCCCGCCGAGCGGTCGCACCACGGACCTGAAAAGATGGATGAGCGGCTCCACACCGAGCCGTTCGCGGGCGCGGCTGATCGCCGCCTTAGTCGGCACCGTGCAGGGACTTTGCCAGTCGGTGAGCCACGACAGGCCGTCCACGACGCGGCGCATCACGTCTTCGTAGGAGTCCTCGCTGAAGAGCGCCATGGCCATCACGCCATACATCACGACGCGCGCCGGCAGGAGTCTACGCCGCTGCTCGCTGCGGCCAGTCGCGGCTATGGCGGCATCCACGACCGCGGGCGGGTACACCCGGGTCAGCACACTGATGGAGATGTGATCGGAAAGACGCTCGCCGCTCTCCGGCTTGCGCCACCCCGCGCGCGGCATGTGACCACCTCATGGGAATGTCCTTGCACAGCGGAAGCGATACGCACCGTCCTGCCGATGATAGCCCTACAGCGGCGACGGTGCCTGGGCCATGGCGATCCATGACGCGTAGCCAATTGGGCTAGCGGAAAAGACAATCGGACCCTGCTCGGGCGAACTCGCGCGGACCATTCCCTCGCCCTCGAGCCGACTCAGGGCCTGGGTGAGGCGAGCCGCACCGGTCGACATGTCCCTGCCCAATGCAGCGCCCAGATCCTGCACACCCACAGGGCAGCGCACCAGGCAGAGCACCTTCAGCACTTCCGCGTCTTCCTTGGTCATGGTCAGCCACCCCTCTCATGCGGGCACCGCAAGCCACGCGCCGATGTGGCATTTCAGTCCCGGTCCGCGTCAAGCGGGCCAGCTTCCCCGCCGGCGGCGTGGGAAGCCAGCCCGCCTGGTCGGCGCGTCAAAGCACCTGCGCAACGTCCGCCTCGCCCGACTTGATCACGTATTCGCCGATGCCGACGATGTCGTCCACCAGGTCGACAAAGTCCGATGTCTCTCGGGCGCCCCAGATCTTCCCGGCCGTGGCGCAGACGTGGATGCGAACCTGGCCATCCTTGCGCAGATTCCGCAGCATGTCGAAGGGGTCCGGGATGGAATTGCGCCGCAGGCCGTCCTCCATCGCGGAACGCAGCTGGGGATAGTCGTAGACGGCCTGGTCGCTGCCGACGACGTCCTTGCGGAACGCCCGGGCGCCGCCCAGGAGCAGGTAGACATCCACCTCCATGTCGAGCGCGACCGCGCCTCCGATCACCGTGGACGCTACGATAAGCTTCTCGATGCTGCCGCTCGCGAGGCCGATGACCACCTTCGACATTTCGGTACCTCCCTATTTTCATCCTCGGCCTCTGGCCGAGGCGGATCCGCACCGTCCGGCGTGCCGGCGGCGGCCCGCACTCCCCCTAGGGCTCGTAGCCCCGGATCAGGTAGTCGGAGATGTCGTCGAAGCGCATCCGACCGTTCGCGGCCTTCTGCAGATTGACGTAGCAGAGTGGACACATCGTGACGCCACGCTCCGCCACGGCCTGCAGTTCCGTCACGCGCCGCTCGGCCTGCTCGGCGGCCTTCTCCGGGAAGAGCGACTCCACGGGCCCGCCGCAGCACCACGTCATGGTGCCGGCGTGCAGGGGCTCCTGCAGTGTCAAGCCCAGCCCCTCGAGCAGTTGCCGCGGCTCGCGGAGCACGCCTTCGTAGCGGGCGAAGACGCAGGAGTCGTGGATCGCCACATCGCCCTCGAGCTGGCGCGACGGGACCATCTCGAGCTCCGACAACACCTCAAGGTAGTTGCGGACCGCGAGGTCGTAGCCATCGATCAGGGTCGGGTAGACAGACCTCAGCATGTTCGTGGTGTGGGGGTCGATCGTGACGACCTCCTTGACGCCGTGCTTCTTCAGCGTGGTGTAGACCTTTTGCGCATGCTCGCGCAGGGTCTCGTCGGCGCCGAGGTCGTAGGCGAGCGCACCGGAGTAGAGATCGTCCTCGTAGAGCGCGCCGAACTCAACGCCGGCGCGCTTCAGGAGCAGTGCGACATTGCGCGGGATGCGGTCGTAGGTCTCGAGTTGCTCGCGCGTCGGGTGGGCCATGAAGCCCGACACGTTGACGAGCTTGTTGACCTGCCGGCCGATGCCGGTGAACCCCGAGAGCCAGGACTCGGCGAGCCTCGACTCGGCCTTGACGAGTTCCTCGATGTAGGGGATCAGCTGATACATCAGGCCGGTGTAGAGCACCCGCTCGCCACCGCGCGGCAGATCGAGTCCGCGGGTCCAGCGGATGGCGCTCTCGGTGGGGATGGGCAGCACCGATCGGCGCAGGCGGAGATTGTCCGCCAGGATGCCTATGGTGTCACCGGTGGGCAAGGGCATCTAAGCCGCCTCCTCAGATCCTGAACGCCTTGCGGTCGAAGTAATGCCGCAGGGAGCGGACATTCTCGGTGATATGGACCCCCGCGGGGCAGTTCTCCTCGCAGAGCTTGCAGAGCAGGCAGGAAAAGACCGTCTCCTGCTCCTTCAGAACCTCCTCCTCCATGCCGAGGACCACGTAGCGGAATATCTCCCGTGGCAGGTGCTCGAGCCCCATCGGGCAGATCGCGGTGCAGACCCCGCAGTTCATGCACGCCGCGGCGTTGAACTGCTCGCTCTGCCGCACCTCGTCGATGAACGTCGGCCTCGCGACGGCCATCAGGCTCCCTTCCTTTCAAGCGCCCGGTAGGAGAACAGCCCGTCGTCGTCCGGGTCCGGGAGTTCCGTGACCCAGCCGTACTTGCGCATGTCCATGACCCAGTACATCGCCTCGTGGGTCGGGGCGCCGATCGCCTGCGCGATCTCGGGCACCGTCCTGGGTCCGTCCTCGAGCACCTTCAGGATCTCGTGGCGCCTCAGCGGGCCTTCACGGATGATCTCGCGCACGTCCCGATTTGCCGTCGCCATCTCAGACGACCTCCCTCGCCAGGCCCTCGATCATGGCCTTGATCTGGGCCTGCGTGTAGCCCTCCAGGTTGATCGCGCGCTCGGGGCACACGGGCGCGCAGCCGCCACAGCCCTTGCACGTCGCGGGGTCGATGACGGCGACGCGCCGTCCCTCGTGGCCCTCCTGCGGGCTGATGGCGTCGTAGGGACAGGTCGCGTAGCAGACGCCGCAGTCGGTGCAGAGCTGCGGATCGACGCTTGCCACCTGCGGGTCGAGCTCGGCCCTGCCCTGCTTGAGCATCGCCGCGCTCTGCGTCACGGCGGCAAGCCCTGAAGCTACGCTCTCGGACGCGTTCTTGGGGAACTGGCAGGCGCCGCAGATGGTGACGCCGTCCACGACCGTCTCGACCGGGCGGAGCTTGGGGTGGATCTCGTTGAAGAAGCCGTCGCGGCCCACAGGCAGCTTCAGTGCGCCGACGAGGGCGTCGTTCTCGCGCGGCACCATGCCGGTCACGAGGACGACCAGGTCCGCCGGGATCTCTACCTCCTTCTGGCCGGTCAGCTGGTCGCGGATCGTCACGACGAGGCGACCGTCGGCGCCCTTGCGCACCGCGGGCGGCTCGTCTTCCGCGAACTTCAGATACGTCGAGCCCTTCTCGCGCGACTCCCGGTACATGAGCTCATAGCGGCCGTAGGTGCGCATGTCGCGGTAGAGGTGGAACTGGCGGGCGGAGGGGTCGCGGGTGTAGAGCTCGAGCGCGGAGTGGACGGCGGCCGAGCAGCAGAAGCGCGAGCAGTACTGGTGCGGTCCGTCGTCCCCCTGCCGGCTGCCGACGCAATAGATGTAGGCGACATCCTTGACCGGGCGGCCGTGATACTCAAGGGAGCCCTCCGCGGCGTCCAGCATCTTCTTGTACTCCGGCAAGGTCACGACGCCGTCGATGCCGTAGCCGTACTCGCCCTCCTCGGGCTGGTAGCTGTCGAAGCCGGTGGCGACGGTGATGGAGCCCACGTGGATCTGCATGGTCATCGAGGACTTGCCGTGCGTCTTGATGTCGACCACGTAATCGCCGAACGAGCCGGCCTTGCGGACGACCTCGGCGGATGTGAAGAGGGCGATGTTCTCGCGCTGCCTGACCTTGGCCTCGAGTTGGCGGACCAGTTCGCGGCCCTCCTTGTCCCTCGGGTACATCGGACCGAAGTCCTTGACCCAGCCTCCCACCTCCGCCTCGCGCTCGACCACGACGACCGAAAGACCGATGTCGGCCAGCCCGATCGCGGCCCTGAGCCCAGCGATGCCGGCGCCGATCACGAGCGTCTTCGGCACCGTCTCGACGACAGTCGGCTCGAGCGGCCGCAGAAGCCTGGTGCGCGCTATGCCGGCCCGAACGAGACGCAGTGCCTTCTCGGTGGCTCCCTGACGGTCGTCGGTGTGCGCCCATGAGCACTGCTCGCGCACATTGACCTGCGTGTACTGGAACGGGTTGAGGCCAGCGCGCTTCGCGACGCCGCGGAAGGTGAACGTGTGCAGCTTGGGCGAGCACGATGCCACGACGAGACCGTCGAGTCCGAGCTCCCGGATGTCGTCGTAGATCTCCTGCTGGGTTGCGTCGGAGCAGGTGAACATCGCCGTGCGGGCGACGACCACGTCCTCCTCGTCCTTGACGGCGTCGACCACCTTTTCCACGTCGACGTAGTCCGAGATGTTGCCGCCGCAGTGGCAGACGTAGACGCCGATCTTGCGCCTGTTCATACGCTGACCCTCGTCTCCTCGATGTAGGCCGCGGCCTGCGCCACGGCCGCGCCGGCGTGCAGGATCGACTCCGGGATGTCCTTGGCGCCGGATGCCGCCCCGGCCACGAAGACGCCGCGGATCGACGTCTCGCCCGGGCTCAGGTCCTCGTCGGTCTCCTCGACGTAGTAGTAGGCGTCGTGGCTGAGCTCGTCGCCCGCAAAGAGCCGACGGGTGTCGAGGTTCGGCTGCACGCCCACCGCCAGCACGACGAGATCGAACTCCTCCTCGCGCGCGCCTCCTCCGTCCTCGATGCTCTCGTAGCGGACAATGAGGTTGCCGTTCTGCAGCTCCCGGATTTCGGAGATGCGGCCCTTGATGAAGTTGACGCCCATGGCCTTCGACTGCACGTAGAACTCGTCGTAGCCCTTGCCGGCGGTCCTGACGTCGATCGTGAAGACGGTGACGTCGGCGGTCGGCAGGTTGCCCATGATCAGCTGGTTCTGCTTGATCGAGTACATGCAGCAGATCTTGGAGCAGAGCGGGTTGCCTACGGTCTCATCCCGGGATCCCGTGCACATCACGTAGGCGATGCGGTCCGGAATCCGGCCGTCGCCCGGGCGCAGCACCTTGTTGTAAGGCCTCGTCGGCGCGAGCAGCCGGTCCATCTGCATCCCCGTGATGACGTTCTTGAAGCGACCGTAGCCGTACTGGGGCTTGAGATCCGCCGGGAAGAGCTTGAAGCCTGTGGAGACGATCACCGTCCCCACCTCCGCCTCGATGGTCTCTGGCCGCATGTCGAGGTGGATGGCATCCGCGGGGCAGGTGTTCACGCATTCGTGGCACTCGGAGCAGACGCCGCAGTCGAGGCAGCGCCCGGCGCTGTAGTGTGCCTCGTCCTCCGTGAGGGGGGCTTCGAGCTCGTGGAAGTCCCTGGGCTCCGCCAGGGTCTCCTTGCCGGAGAGCAGCGGATCCTTGCGGCTGTGGCTCTTCTGCCGGCGCAGCACGTCCGCCGGTTCGACCTTTGGCATGCGGGCATCGAACGCGTCGGCCTCGAAGTCCTCGCCGCTCAGGTAGCGGTCGATCATGTACGCGGCGCGCCGACCCGATCCCACCGCCTGCGTGATCATCGTCGCGCCCGTGACGACGTCACCGCACGCGAAGATGTAGGGAACGGAACTCTGCAGCGTCTGCTTGTCGGTCGCGACCGTCCGGTTGCGCTGCAGTCGCACCGTGCCGCCGAACGCCTCCGTGTCCGGGCCCATGCCGATCGCCACGATCACGGCGTCGCAGCTGAGTTCCCTGCGCACTGTCTCGTCGTACGCGGGGCTGAAGCGCCCAGCTTCGTCGAAGACCTGGGTGCAGCGCTTCAGCGCGATCCCGGCCACTCCGCCTTCGCCAAGCACCGAGGCGACGCCCCAGCCGTCGTGCAGCACGACGCCCTCCGCGATGGCCTCGTCGATCTCCCAGTCGAACGCCGGCATCTCCCGTCGCTGCTCCAGGCAGACCTGCTCCACCGTGGCGCCCAGCCGCCGCGCCGAGCGTGCTGCGTCGATCGCGACGTTACCGCCTCCGACCACGACTACGTGCTTGCCGCCAAGGCTGCCGGCACGACCCAGCTTCGTATCCTCTAGGAATCTGAGCGCAGGCGCGACCCCCTGCAGGTCCTCGCCGGCGACGCCAAGGCGACCGCTTCGCGGCGTTCCCGTCGCGACGAGCACAGCATCGAAGCCGGAGGCGTGCAGAGCCTCGAGATCGTCGACGCGGTGACCAACCTCGATCTCGACGCCAATGTCCCGCAGGTTCTGGACGTCCTGCGCCACGACATCGCCCGGCAGCCGGTAGGCCGGGATGGTGAGCGCGAGCGCGCCGCCCGGGACGGACGCGGCCTCGAATACCTTGACACCGTAGCCCATGAGCCTGAGCTGCCAGGCGGCCGTCAGCCCTGCGGGTCCGGAGCCGACGATGGCGATCCGCTTGCCCTGGTCGGCCTGGGGTTGCACGCCGAGCGGCCGGCCGGAAGCGTAATGCGTGTCCGCGATGAAGCGCTTGATGCGCCTGATCGGCACCGGCCCCTCGAGGCTGCCGCGCGAGCACTCTTCCTCGCAGGGCGCGAAGCAGGCACGTCCGAGGCTGCCCACGAGCGGCGTCGTCTCGAGGATCAGGTTGAAGGCCTTTTCGTACTCGCCGCTGCGCGTGAGCGATACGTAGCCGTGCGCCTTGATGCCGGCCGGGCACGTGAACGTGCAGGGCGACGTCCCGGGCCGGTCGACGACCGCCTTCTTCGGCACGGCCTGCGGAAACGCGATGTACGCGGCCCGCCGCGCCACGAGATCGGAGTTGAACTGGTCCGGCACCGCGACCGTGCAGGCCATTTCACACTGCTGGCAGCCGGTGCACGCGTCCTCGTCCACGAAGCGCGGATTCTTGCGGATGGTGGCGTGGAAGCGCCCGCTCGGATCCCGCTCGATCTGCTCGACCTCGGCATAGGTCAGGACCTTGATGTTCGGGTGATGGATCGTCGCGGCCATCTTCGGCGTCGAGATGCAACTGGCGCAGTCCAGGGTGGGGAACACCTTGCTCAGCAGGATCATCTTCCCGCCGATCGAGGCCTCCTTCTCCACCACAAGCACCTTGTACCCCATGTCCCCCAGCTTGAGGGCCGACTCCATGCCGCCGATGCCGCTGCCGACCACGAGTGCGTCGTAGTCCATGGCTATTCCTTCCTGACGGGACCAAGTTCGGTCAAGGTCTGGCTGAACTCGTGCATGTACCTGGTGAACGGCTCCGCGCAGACGGAGCAGATGGCGGCCATCTGCAACCGGGCGGGCGAGATGCCGCGCTCCTTCAGTTGCTTCTGCGCCGTCTCGAACATGTGCGCCGAGCGTTCCGCGCAGTCGCGCAGGTAAGCGCATTCCTCCCCGTCGGAGGCGATGAACACGCCGTCGAATCCCTGCTCGAGCGCGTGCACGATCCATTCCGGCATGATGGCGCTGGTGCAGGGAAGCGCGATCGTCGTGACGGTCGGCGGGTAATGCATGTGCGCCGAGCCCGCCAGGTCGATGCCCGGGTCGGAGATGTTGTTGGTGGACAGCACGAGGATTCTCGGACTGAACGCGTGCGCGTCTTCCCTGACGGACACCTGCTGTTGCACTGCCATGGCCTTAGTGAAGCCTCCTGACGAAGAGCTTGACGTAGCCGCGCCCTTCGACAATGCCCAGGAATTCGTGGCCCATCTTCTCGGTCCAAAGAGGAAGGTCTCTCTCGGTGCGGCTGTCGGCCGTCAGGACCGCCACGATCTCCCCGACCCTGGCGCCGACGATGCCCTGCTTGGCCAGCAGCATCGAGCCGCTGCAGCAGCCGCGCGTATCGATGATCTTGTGGGATTGCAGCATCCAGAACTGAGTCGTCGGCATCGCTACCGCTCCTCCCTGCGCGCCTAGGCGTTGCCGTTCCGCAAGTCACTCTACGTCCGGCGGCCGCCGGGGCCTAGAGACCTTACGGTGCCGCTCGCGACACCAGGCGTTCCGGTAAATCACCGTTGACTTGCGTCGGCCTATGTGAACGGAATAGGCGCATCTGAGCCGCGTGCAGGGGGACTCCCGCCTGCACGCCGCCCAGATCGGCCCAGTTCATCCGTTGCACGCAGCGCTGCGCAAGGCGACCCACGGCGCTGTGCAGGCAGCTCCGTGAGCGCCCCGCGGGCAGAGGGACCGGACAAGCCACCCATCGAAGCCACGTAAACGAACACCGCCGCTCCACTTGCGCCAACGCATGCGGAGCGGCCGCCAGAAAACCATCGATGGATCAATTACGGAGCTCCAAATCCGCGCAAAGCCAACGGTATGCGCCCGCAGAGCGGTCCAGGTTGTCCTATGGGCCATTTGTCACGGTTTTGGTGCAATGGTCCCAGACACCGCGAGCGAAAGTCGTCCTCGAAATACCGCATTCCGCTCTGGAGGCCAGTTGGTGGCTTCAAGCAACCGCGGTTCAAAGAAACGGGCGGGCAACGTCCCTGCGACCGGAGCTTATGCCTAGAGGCCGCCGAAGCCAGGTCGTCCGACACGTCATTCGCGATCGCGACGGCCGGGGCGCGGAATGAGGGCGGCCCCTGGTCAGCACTGGGGACAGCGAGGGGCACGCGCCATCGCACGGCTGCCGCGCCGGCCCGCCCGTCGCCACCCCTGCATTGGCGGTCAGGTCTGGGGCACCGCCTGACCGTGGGCGGATCGGCGGACGAGCGGCGCTTCCCTTCCCCTGATGTGGCCCGCCTCGCGTTGGCGGGTGTCAGCGCACGGGCGCCATGGCCAGGGCGTAGCGGACGGCGCGGTAGCCTAGTGCCAACACGGCGTAACGGTTCCCTCCGACCGAGAATACGGCCTCCGACGGTGCGTCCTGCCCGGCCGCGAAGACAGCGACACCGTCCCGGCCAGGGAGCTTCGCATGCAAATACGCCGTTGCCTGCTGGGCGGCGACCTTGACGGGGCTGCCCCATTCGGCTGTTAGCCATGGCCCCACCCAGAAAGTCCAGCCGCCTTCCTGCCATGTCACGGCCGCAGTGGCGCTGTGGCCGGCGCCGCCGACGAACGTCGTGCCGAGGATGCCGTGGCCGAGTTCGACCTCGCCTTGCGCCGCGCCCGGGATCGGCGCGAGCCCCGGCAGCGGGATCCATTGCGAGAGATCGAGGTGGCCCATGGGACCCGTGCCGAGGACCGTCATCAGCAGTTCCGCGTTGCCGAACTGCGCCTTCGGCGAATTGAACGGCAGCGCAGCCTTCGGACCATAACCAAACGTGACGGAATACCCGGTCCTCGTCACCTGATAGTTGGCGTCGATCGATGCCTGCGCGGCGCCCTGCCCCACCGAGCGCGGCAGATAAACCGGGATCGGCGCGCCGGAGAGCTGGCGGGCGAGTTCCCTTCGAGCCACGGGGTAGGTACGCGAGGCTGCCGTCACCCGCTGGCCTTGCCGCGTCGATCGTTGCGGCTGCGCGGTCTCGGAGCGCACCATCGCCGCGACCACCAGGAGCGCGACCAGTGTCGCGACGCCGCCGAGCAGCCACTTGCGTCCCCCGGGCGGTCGACGCGTGGCGCTCGGCAGCTGGCGTGCCATCGCGTCGAGATTCGGAGCGACGCCGGCACGATCCAGCACCTGCGGCAGGTCCCGCAGGATCTCGTCGATGCTTCCCCTCATCCTTCTCGCTCCTCCTCGAGCAGGTGGCTCAGCACTCTGCGCGCCCTCGTCAGGCGGCTGCGCACCGTGCCGTCCGGCACGCCCAGCATCCGCGCCGCCTCGCGCGTGGGCCTGTCCTCGTAATAGACGAGCACGATCACCTCGCGGAGCTCGGCTGGCAGTTCCAGAATGGCCCGGACCACGTCCCTCTCCTCGTACAGCCGGGACGGATCGGCGGCCAGGTCGGCCGGGCCATCCGGCAGTTCCTCCACCGGATGGCGCGCCCGCTCGCGCAGCATGTTGCGCGAGGCGTTCAGGGTGGCCCGTGCCAGCCAGGCGCCTGGGTTCCGTATTCCGCCGAGATGCCTGTAGGCTGCGATAAACACGTTCTGCATGACATCCTCGGCCATCGCGGCACTGCCGGTGTAGACGTAGGCCTGCTGGTAGACGCTCCGCGCGTGGGACTCCATCAGGCTCTCGAGCGTCGTTGTCGCCACCTCCGCACCTATATAGAACCCACCACGGCGCGAAATGTTCACGCGGATCGCGAGATACACGCCCGCGGATCCTATGTCTCCAGTCGTTTGGGCCGTTCCGGGTTTGAACAGTTCACTGGAAACCAGCGCGAATCTACTCTAACCTTACCGGCTTGGAAAGGTTGATTGGGATTGGTGAGGCAGCCAAAGCGTTAGGTGTCGCTCACGACACTCAGATGGTAGGAAGCGCAGGGCAAGCTGATACCCGAACACAAGGCCGGGAAGCATCTCCGCTATGACTTGGCCAAACTCAAGCCGGAGATGTACCGCAGCGCGCCGGATAAGCGCCGGACGATCGCCTACGCCCGTGTGTCCAGCCACGACCAGAAGGGCGACCTGGAATGGCAGAGGCAGGTCCTGGAGTTCTATTGCGCACGCCAGGGCTGGGCCTACGAGGTCGTGTCGGACCTCGGCTCGGGCATGAGTTACCAA
>DAIBJA010000035.1 GCA_027420455.1 Clostridia bacterium
CAGACGGAGCGCTCCCAGCACTCCAACCGCGAGACGGCGATGCACATGCTGCGCGCGCGCCTGCTCGAGTTGAAGGAGGAGCAGGAGCGCCAGCAGGTCGCCGACCTGCGCGGTGACCAGGGGCAGATCGCCTGGGGCAACCAGATCCGCAGCTACGTTTTCCAGCCGTATACGCTCGTCAAGGACCACCGCACGGGGTTCGAGATGGGCAACGCGCTCGCGGTGATGGACGGCGAACTCGACGGCTTCATCGAAGCCTATCTGCGCCAGCAGGCCCAGCACGCGGTCTGACCTGGCGAGGATTCCCGGCGGGCTTGTCGAAGAGCCTCCTGGAGTGCGTTTCGGAGCCTTCAGCACCCCGGGAGGTCTTTTCATGCGCCGTATCGCTCTGCTCGTGGTCGCCGCTCTCGGTGTGCTCGGCGTAGGCTTCTGGTTCGGGCAGGCATCGGCGCAGACGGGCGCGGCACCGGGTAGTGCACAGGATCCCCTGGTGTCGGTCAGTTATGTGACGCAGGCGATTTCGTCGGCTCTGCAGGGGCAGGTTCCGTCGCTGGTCAGCCAGGGAATCCAGTCGGCATTGCCGGGCGTCGTCACGCCGCTTGTCCAGTCCACCGTGCAGACGGACGTGCAGGCCGCCGTGAAGAATCTGCCGACAGGCAGCAGCGAAAGCGTCGCCGTGGTCTCCGTTCCGCCGGGGCAGGAACTCCTGGCCGACCAGGGGACGGAGTTCGTCCTGCGTGGCGGTTCCGCCGTCGTCCAGCTGGCGCCGTCGTCGGCCGGCGGATTCGCGGACCTCACCTCCGGTGAGAACCTCGCGCAGGGCGCGACGGTGCCGCAGAACCAGCTGCTGCTGGCCGCGCGCACCGACGGAAGAGGCATCCTACCGGTGGGCAAGGCGCGCATCCTCGTCCTGGTCATCGGCCAATACACGGTGCAGGCCGCGCCGGCGCAATAGGGGGAACCGCGATGCCGAAGGTCCGCGACATCCTTGGCACGGCCCTCGGTACCCTGATCACGGCTGCGGGCCTCAACTTCTTCCTCATCCCGAACCGCATGAACGACGGCGGCCTGACGGGTCTCGCCGTCGTCCTGCACTATTTGCTCGGCTGGCCCGTCGGCCTGCTCGTGTTCGTGCTCAACGTACCGCTGTTGATGGCGGTGACCTACTTCATCGGCGTCCCCTTCGTGGCGAGGACGCTCATCGGCGTCACGCTGCTCTCGGTCTGGCTCTCGGTCCTGCCGAGCCATGCCGTCACCCACGACCTGCTGCTCGCCACGCTCTACGGCGGAGTGCTCTCGGGCACCGGCCTCGGCATCGTGTTCCGCGTGGGCGGCTCCACCGGCGGCACGGATCTCGTGGCGCGCCTGTTGCGCCATTTCGTCAACCTCAGCATGGGGTCTGGCCTCCTGGGCACGGACTTCTTTGTCATCGCCCTGACCGCGGTCTTCTTCGGCCTGCGCCTCGGCATGTATTCCGCCGTCGCCCTCTTCGTGGGCACCCGCGTGGTCGATCTGATCCAGGAGGGCCTCGACTTCCGCAAGGCGGTGCTGGTGATTTCAAAGCACGGCGACGCGATCAAGCAGCAGGTCTTCGAGCACCTGGGCAGAGGCGTCACCGAACTCCAGGGCCGCGGTGGCTACACCCAGGTGGAGCGGCCCGTGCTGCTTGTCGTGCTGTCGCGCAGCGAGGTGCAGGAGGTCAAGGACATCGTGTACCACGCGGACCCGGACGCCTTCCTGATCATCTCGACCGTGCACGAAGTGCTCGGGGAGGGATTCAAGGAACTCGAGGCGCGCAGACGCCCTGGACTGCACCGTTCGAGCTAACAACTTATGTCGTGTCAAGAAATGCCGGTCTCGATTCGGCAGGAACCGACCCCGGGCAGTCGAAGAGCGAGGGTGTACAGGCTGTCTGGGTAGGTGTGTCAGTTTAAATGATCAGCGTGCGAAGAGTGACGAAGGAGTATCCCAACGGCGTCGTCGCGCTGCAGAATGTCGACCTCGAAATCGGCAAGGGTGAATTCGTCTTCCTCGTGGGTCCCAGCGGCGCCGGCAAGACGACCTTGCTGCGCCTCTTGTTCCGCGAGGAGGTACCGACGAGCGGGTCCGTCATGGTCAACGGGCACGACGTGGGACGCATGCGCCCGCGCCAGATTCCGTATCTGCGCCGCCAGATCGGTGTGGTCTTCCAGGATTTTCGCCTGCTACCGCAGCGCAACGTGCACGAGAACATCGCCTTCGCTTTGCGCGTGATCGAGGCCCACCCGCGCGAGATCAAGCGCAGGGTGTCCCAGGTCCTCGAACTCGTCGGACTCAGCGACCGCGGCCACGCCCTGCCGGCGCAGCTCTCGGGAGGCGAGCAGCAGCGTGTCGCCCTGGCCCGCGCCATGGTGGGCCGACCGGTCATGCTGCTGGCCGACGAGCCGACAGGCAACCTCGATCCCCACAACGCCGAGGACATGATGCGGATCATGCTCGAGATCAACCGGCTCGGCACCACCGTCGTGATGGCGACGCACGCCGCGCACCTCGTCGACCGCGCGCGCCAGCGCGTGGTGGCGATGGAGGGCGGCATGATCCACCGCGACGAGCTGGCTGCCTCGTACCACGTGGAGGTGAACCGATGAGGTTGCGCACCTGGGCGTTCTGCCTGAACGAGGCGAACCAGAACCTTCTGCGCAATCCCGTGCTTGCGATCGCCTCCGTCACCACCACCGCGATTTCGCTGCTCGTGCTCGGCGTCTTTCTGCTGCTGACGGTCAACGTCAACGCCATCGCAACGTCGGTCGAGAGTCAGGTCGCGGTGCGGGCCTTCTTCGCGAAGAACGTGCCCCAAAGCCAGGAGACGGCTGAACTGCAGACGGTGCGCAGCTGGAGCCAGGTGCGCACGGCCACGCTCGTGACCAAGGCGCAGGCGCTCGCGGAGCTGAAGAAGGAATTCGGGGACCAGGCCAAGGTGCTCGACAGCCTGGGCACGGCCAACCCGCTGGAAGACTCGCTTTCGGTCACGGCCCAGAAGCCGCAGGATGTGAAGGTTCTCGCCACGCGCCTCTCCCATCTCGATGGCGTCGTGCACACCACCTACCAGAGCGCCGTCGTCTCGCGCCTCTTTGCGCTGATCAACGACATTCGCGTGGTCGGACTCGCGATCGGCGTCCTGCTGCTGATCGGCTCGCTGCTGGTGATCACGAACGCCATTCGGCTGGGCATGGCCGCCAGGCGCCGGGAGATCGCCATCATGCGCCTCGTGGGTGCCACCGAATCGCTCGTGCACTGGCCGTTCATCCTCGAGGGTCTGATCCTGGGCGGCATCGGCGCCATCGTGGCGTCGGGCCTCGCCTACTGGAGCTACGTCGCCGCGTACCATAACGCCGTGCGCTCCTTGCCGTTCCTGCCGCTCGTGGCGCCCAGCCCTGTGGCGAGGGACATCGCCCTCCTGCTGCTCGTGCTCGGGATCCTGCTCGGTGCGGTGGGTTTCAGGATCTCGGTCAGGAGGCTCGCGCGCGTATGAGAGGCAGGCAGACGGTGGCTGCGGCCGTGCTGACTGCCGCCGCCCTTGTCGCGGGCACCATTGGAGCGGCCCAGCCTGCGCGGGCGATCACCCTCAAGGAGGCCCAGGCGCAGCTCAAGGCCCTGCAACAGCGCCTCGCGAACGACAAGGCGGTGCTTGCCCAGACGCAGACATCGCTTGGCCAGAAGCGGCAGACGATCGTGGCGATGCATCAAAGCCTGGACAGCACCACCAAGCAGCTCGACCAGGCCCTGAATTGGGAGGCCACACTCACCCGCCGCCTAACGCACAAGCAGCAGGAGATCGCGACGACACGACGCCAGCTCAGCCACGATCAGGCGACACTTTCCGGCGCCTTGGTGGCGATCGAGCAGGAGGGACCCGGCGGATACCTCAACGTGGTGTTCGGCGCCCAGTCCTTCAGCGATTTCGAGGCCCGCATCGGGCTCCTCAGCCAGATCATCAGCGCAGACGTCGCCGTGCTGGGCGACGTACAGAGGGCCGAAACCAGTCTTGAACAGGAGCAGAACGCGCTCGTGTCGGCCCGCCGGCAGTACGCGGCGGCTGCGGACGTGCAGCGGCAGGCCAAGTCGGCGCTCAGCCAGCAGATCGCCTACCAGCGGGATGCGATCGCCGCCCTCGACGAGACCTACGCGCAGCAACAGACGGCCGTGCATTCCGACGAGGGCAGTTCCGCCGAGATCGAGCAGATCATCCAGAGCCTCGCGAGCCACGGCACAGGTAGCGGCATCAACGGCATCCACTTCATCTGGCCCGTCGTCGGCCCGATCACGTCGCCGTTCGGCTACCGGGTCGACCCGGTGACGCACCAGTACGCCCTGCACACCGGCATCGACATCGGCGTCCCGATGGGCACGCCGATCCATGCGGCCGCCAGCGGCAAGGTGATCGTGGCGCAGTGGCTGAACGGATACGGCTACACGATCATCATCGACGACGGCGGCGGCATTGCGAACCTCTACGCCCATCAGGAGCGGTTCGCGGTATCCGTCGGACAGGAGGTGCAGCAGGGCCAGTTGATCGGCTACGCCGGCATGACCGGCTGGGCCACCGGCCCCCATGTGCATTTCGAGGTCCGCATCAATGGCAAGCCGGTGAATCCCGCGCCCTATATGCCGCCCATGCCCTGAGCCGTCCAGGCCCCAGGCACGAGAGTGCAGCCCGCCGCCGCACGATGTTGCGGCGGCGGGCTGCTTACCTGGGTGACGGGATTGCCAGGATTGGTAACGCGTGACGATGAATGGAAGAGCATCTCCAACGGAAAACTCATACTTAAGCACAGGGTTGTTTGCTGGTGCAGAGAATAAGACAATGGTCCTCGAGCAGCTTTATAGGAAAACATTGGCAAAAGGGGGGCTCGACGATCGCGCGGGAAGACCTCAGAATCGTCGTCTTCCCGGAGCGCAGCGGTAGCGTACGAGAGTGGCGATGGCAGGATCGGCACCGCCTATGGCTGAGCATCGCGTCCGTGGGGGCGGCGTTGCTGGTTGCCGCGGTCGTGTTCCTACTTGTCACCGCATACCAGGACATCGCGACCACCAGTCACCTTCGATCGGAGTTGGCCGCGGCCGCCAAGGTGCGTGTAGACAACCGCATTCTCCGGGAACAGCTCGCTCAGGCTCAGAACGTCAACAGCCGGGCCCTGACGCAGGTGACGGCCATGGCCGCGGACATCCAGCACGTCGAGAGGCAACTCGGCCTGCACTTCCAGACGAACGACACGGGTCTCGGCAATGTGCTCAGCCGCCTGAACGCGTTGCACGAGCAACTGCCGACCGTGCTGGCTGCGGCCAAGACGCGTGACACCTACCTGCAGCACCGCCCCGACATGCTGCCGGTACAGGGGCCGATTACCTCGTGGTACGGCTGGCGGCCCAACCCCTTCACCAACACCGGAAGCGAGTGGCACCCGGGTCTCGACATCGCCGTCCCGATGTACACGCCTGTCGTGTCGGTAGGGGCCGGCGTCGTGACCTACGCCGGGTGGAAGCCCGGCGGCTACGGCTACTATGTGCAGGTGGACAACGGTTACGGCATCTCGAGCTTCGTCTCGCACAATTCGCAGGTCCTCGTCCATGTCGGCCAGCAAGTGAAGCGCGGACAGGAGCTCGCGCTTTCGGGTTCGACGGGCCGCTCGACAGGTCCGCACGTCTATTTCGGCATCCTGGTGAACGGTGCCTCGACGAATCCGTGGCCGTTCATCCACGACTCTCCCGCGGAGGTGAAGTGATGTCCCGCATGTTCACGAACCAGCGGCGCGGCGAGGAAGGTCCCACCGAAGCGATGGTGGACCAGACCGCCACGTACATCGGCAGCGATGCTTCGGTGGAGGGGACCGTGCGCGGCAGGGGCCTCTTGCGCATCGAGGGCCGCGTCGCGGGCCAGGTCGAGCACGAGGGCACCGTCGTCGTCGGCCAGAAGGCCGAGGTGCGCGCCAAGCTGCGCGTCAAGGAACTCGTGGTCCAGGGATACGTGGAAGGATCGATCCACGCCGACCGTTGCGAGATCGCCGAAACGGCTCGCATCGTCGGCGATGTCCGCGCGCAGCGCCTGGCCGTCGCGGAGGGCGCATCGATCCATGGCGATCTGGCCGCGAATCTGCCGGAGGACGCCGATCCGTCGGCTGCTCGCAGGCGGGCTGCGGAGCCGGAGGAAGTGCCGCAGGAATCCTGAGGTATCAATCTTGGGAGGCGCGCCGCATGCCGGCGCGCCTCCCTGTTCGTCCCGGCTGGCCAAGCCGCCCGCGATGGTGCACGATGGTTGTGGTCGGGGAGGGGATGGCTCGTTGGAGTTTCAGCTCGTTTCGCCCTATCAGCCCGCCGGCGACCAGCCGAAGGCCATCGGAGCGCTGGTCGAGGGGCTGCAGGAAGGGCTTAAGGAACAGACGCTCGTCGGCGTGACGGGCTCTGGCAAGACGGCCACGATGGCCTGGACGATCCAGCAGATCGGTCGACCGGCCTTGGTTCTAGCGCACAACAAGACCCTGGCCGCGCAGCTCTGCGGCGAGTTTCAGTCGTTCTTCCCCCATAACGCCGTCGAGTACTTCGTGTCGTACTACGACTACTACCAGCCCGAGGCCTACATCGCCACGAGCGACACCTACATCGAGAAGGACGCCACCGTCAACGACGAGATCGACAAGCTGCGCCACGCCGCCACGACCGCTCTCTTCGAGCGGCGCGACGTGATCATCGTCGCCTCCGTGAGCTGCATCTACGGCCTTGGTTCGCCCGAGGACTATCGCGACCTCTGCCTGTCGCTGCGCCAGGGTCAGGAGCGCGACCGGCGGGAGATCCTGCGCAAGCTTGTCGATATCCAGTACGACCGCAACGACATGAACTTTACCCGCGGCACCTTCCGGGTACGGGGCGAGGTGCTGGAGATCATCCCCGCATCGAACGAGGAGCGGGCCATCCGCATCGAGTTCGACGGCGACACGATCGACCGCATCCTTGAGGTGGACGTGCTGACGGGCGAGGTGCTCGGCAGTCGTCACCACGTGGCGATCTACCCGGCTTCGCACTATGTCACGTCGAAGGACAAGCGCCAGAAGGCGATCGTCACGATTGAGCAGGAACTCGAGGAGCAGCTGAAGGCATTCCGTGCCCAGGGCAAGCTGCTCGAAGCTCAGCGGCTCGAACAGCGGACGCGGCACGATATGGAGATGCTGCAGGAGATCGGCTTCTGCCCCGGCATCGAGAACTACTCGCGCCACCTCACCGGCCGTGGAGTGGGCCAGCCGCCCTACACCCTGCTCGACTTCTTCCCCGAGGATTTCGTCCTCTTCGTCGACGAATCGCACCAGTCGCTGCCGCAGGTGCGGGCCATGTATGCCGGCGACCGCTCGCGCAAGGAGTCCCTGGTGGACTACGGCTTCCGCCTGCCTTCCTCGTTCGACAACCGGCCCCTCAAGTTCGAGGAGTTCATGGACCGTCTGAACCAGGTCGTCTACGTGTCCGCGACGCCGAGCGAGTTCGAGCTCTCCCGCTCCTCGCGCGTCGTCGAGCAGATCGTACGGCCGACGGGGCTCCTAGATCCGCAGGTCGAGGTGCGGGGGACGAAGGGGCAGATCGACGACCTCCTTTACGAGATCCGCCAGCGCACGCAGAAGCATCAGCGGGTGCTGGTGACGACCTTGACCAAGAAGATGGCGGAGGAACTCACCGACTACCTCAAGGAGGTGGGGGTGAAGGTCCGCTACATGCACTCGGACGTCGAGACGATGGAGCGCATGGCCATCATCCGGGACCTCAGGCTGGGCGTCTTCGATGTGCTGGTCGGCATCAACCTCCTGCGCGAGGGGCTCGACCTGCCGGAAGTGTCGCTGGTCGCGATCCTCGATGCCGACAAGGAAGGCTATCTCCGCTCCACGACGGCGCTCGTGCAGACGATCGGCCGAGCCGCGCGCAACCTTGACGGCAAGGTGATCCTCTACGCCGACCGCGTGACCGACTCGATGGCCCGCGCCATCAACGAGACAGAACGCAGACGCGGCCTGCAGGCGGTGTTCAACGAGGAACACGGCATCACCCCGCAGTCGGTCGAGAAGGCCGTCCGCGACGTCATCGAGGCGACGAAGCCCGTGACCGTCGATGCGCTCAACAGCCGCACGGCGGAAAGCGTGCGCCCCAAGGACGTGCCGAAGCTCCTCGAGAAGCTGCGCCGCGAGATGCGCGAGGCCGCCAAGGGCCTTGAGTTCGAGCGCGCGGCCGTATTGCGCGATCTCATCGCCGAGCTCGAGACGAAGCGTCAGGAGGCCCGTGCCGCGAAGCGCTGACTGGGAGGTGGATTCGTGGCCTTTGCGGTGCGCGAGGCGGTGCCGGCCGACGCGACAGCGATGCTCCGCTACGCCGAGACCCTGTTCGCCGAGCCGGGCCTCGACCTGCCCGTGGCACCCGGCGAGTTCCACCTGACCGTCGCCGACGAAGAGGCGGTGATCTTGGATCACGCCTCGCAGCCGAACGCGGTCTTCCTGCTTGCGGTCGCCGAGGATGGATCCATCCTCGGCATGCTGAACTGCCACGGGAGCGCGCGCAAGGCCCTTCGCCACAGCTGCGAGATGGGCATCTCGGTGGCCAATGGCCACAGGAGTCAGGGAATCGGCAAGGCGCTCATGCGGGCCATGCTGGACTGGGCCCGGCCCGCGGGCGTCCGCCGCATCGAGCTCAAGGTCTACGCGCGCAATGACCAGGCGATCCATCTCTACCGCTCCTTCGGGTTTGAAGCCGAGGGGCGTCGGCGCAGAGCCGTCCACCAGGACGGGCAATACCTCGATGACCTCGTCATGTCGCTTTTGCTCTGATCCCTGAGGAGGTCCCATGGTGGCAAAGATCCGCGACCTCCACTGGCGCCTTGCCCTTTGCTACGGCCTCCTTGCCTGCGTCCTCATGTGGGCCGACTTTCTCGTGACGGGCGGGATCGCAGGCGACAAGGGGGAGTTTGCGCCGGCTCTCGCGTTCCTCGTCGGCGCCATCGGCTCCGGCGTCGCCGGATACGCCGCGAGCCTGCGAGGGGCCGACCTTTCGGCCTCGGCTCTCACAGGCCTCGGGACAGGGGTTGTGGAGGCGCTCCTCTACGGCTTTCCCCACAGCGCCTTGCTGCTGCTGAGCCACGGCTTCATGCGCCGGCTCGAGACGCTGCCGCGCGCCAGGGTCGGCAGGTACGGCATCAACCTTGGCTATCTCCACAGGCTCTCGCAGCTCGGAGCGGGCGGCCCGCCTGCGCTGCCGGCGTGGGAGCTGCGGCTTCTGGCGGCCCTGGCTGGGGCCATCCTGGCCGGCGCGTTTCTCGGCGCCGCGACAGGATCGATCGGCAGCTCGTTCACCCGGCGGGCTCCGCTGTAGGTGCCACTCGAGAAAGGCGCTTGCACGTTCGGCGCCGGGTCGTGCTAGAATGCTGATGTTTAACAGACTTAACGTTTGCCGCCGAGCAGCGTGCCAGGAGTGGTGCCCGTGACCAGGCTGACAGCGTTTCTGCGGCCCTACAGGGCCTTTGTCGTCGTTGTCGTCGTCCTGACCTTCCTGCAGACCTTGTCCAGCCTCTATCTGCCGAACCTGATGTCGGACATCGTGGACACCGGCATCATCCGCGGCGACCAGGGCTACATCCTGCGCGAGGGTGGCCTGATGCTCGCCGTGACCGTGCTCGGCGGCATCGCCAGCGTGATCGCGCGCTTCTACGGCGCGAAGGCCACGGCAGGCTTCGGCAAGCTCCTGCGCAGCCGGATTTTCGACCATGTCGAGCATTTCACGCTGAAGGAATTCGACCAGGTCGGCACCTCCACCCTGATCGTGCGCAGCACGAACGACGTCATGCAGGTGCAGCAGTTCGTCAACATGCTGCTCTCCATGATGGTGATGGCTCCGCTGACGGCGATCGGCGGCATCGTGCTGGCCGTGCGCACCGATGCCCCGCTCTCCCTCGTCATCGTGGTCGTCGTGCCCGCCATGGGTCTCGCGATCTGGCTCCTGATGCGGCAGGGTTTCGCCCTCTTCCGCTCGGTCCAGAAGAAGGTGGACCGCCTGAACCTCGTCCTGCGGGAGAATCTGACGGGCGTGCGCGTCGTGCGCGCGTTCGGCCGCGTGCCCTACGAGGCGGACCGTTTCGACCAGGCCAACCTGGACCTCACCGATACGTCCGTGCGGGTGTTCCAGATCATGGCGACCCTGATGCCCGTCGTGTTCCTGATCATGAACCTCGCGATGATCGCCATCGTCTGGTTCGGCGCGGACCAGATCAACGCGGGCCAGCTGCAGCTCGGAAACCTGATGGCGTTCATCCAGTACGTGATGCAGATCATGTTCGCTGTGATGATGGTCTCGATGATGCTGTTCATGATCCCCCGCGCGCAGGCATCCGCCGTCCGCATCAACGAGGTGCTCGCCCTCGAGCCCGAGTTCCGCGATCCCGAGTCGCCCAAGGCGTCTCTGCCGGGCCCCGGGACCGTCGAGTTCCGCCATGTCACCTTCTACTACCCCGGCGGGGAGGAGCCGGCGCTCCAGGACATCAGCTTTGCGGCGAAGCCCGGCCAGACGACCGCGATCATCGGCGGCACGGGCGCGGGCAAGTCGACGCTCATGAACCTGATCATGCGATTCTACGAGGTCAGCGATGGCAGCATCCTGGTCGACGGAGTCGACATCCGGGAGGTCCGCCAGCAGGACCTGCGGCAGAAGTTCGGCTACGTGCCGTCGAAGGCGGTGCTCTTCACCGGCAGCGTCCTCGAGAACATCCGCTACGGCGATCCCGACGCCTCCACAGGTGCGGCCATGCACGCCGCCGAGATCGCCCAGGCGGGCGAGTTCGTGCGGGACATGGAGGCGGGGCTGGACGCGGAGATCTCCCAGGGCGGGGTCAACCTGTCGGGCGGGCAGCGGCAGCGCCTCGCCATGGCCAGGGCGCTTGCGCGCAAGACGGAGATCTATCTCTTCGACGACAGCTTCTCCGCGCTCGACTTCAAGACCGATTCGCTCGTGCGGGCGGCTCTGCGCCGCGAGCTCCACGGCGCGACCGTCATGATCGTGGCGCAGCGGGTCAGCACCGTCATGGACGCCGACCAGATCCTGGTTCTGGACGATGGACGACTGGTCGGAGCCGGCAGCCACCACGAACTGATGGCCACGTGCGACGTCTACCGCGAAATCGTCTCGTCGCAGCTCACCCCGGAGGAGATCGCATGAGCCACAACGAGAGAGAGAGACCGCAGGGCGGCATGACCCGGCGTCCGGGGCGCGACGGCCACGGGTTTGGCGGCGGCGGCGGGCCGATGGGCCTCGCTCGGCCGGTCGAGAAGGCCAAGAACGCCAAGGGCACCGCTGTCCGCCTCGCCTCCTACTTCCGCCCGAGTTTGCCGATCCTCGCCGTGATCCTGGCCGCGGCCATCCTGAGCACGGTGTTCAGCATCTGGAGCCCGAAGATCCTCGGCAACGCCACCACGGTGCTGTTCGAGGGCTTCGTCGCCAAGCTCCGCCACGTCCCTGGCGGGGGCGTGAACTTCAAGAAGATCCTTCAGCTCATGCTCGAGCTCGGGGTGCTGTATGTCGCGAGTTCCGTCTTCTCCTGGGTGCAGCAGTACCTGATGGCCGGTGTCGCGCAGCGCACGGTCTACACGATCAGGCGCCAGGTGATGGAGAAGCTCACGCGCCTGCCGGTGCGCTTCTTCGACGAGCACCCGCACGGCGAGGTGCTGAGCCGGTTCGTGAACGACTTCGACAACATCTCGAGCACCTTGCAGCAAAGCCTCACGCAGTTCGTGACGGCGGTCGTCACCTTCGTTGGCGTCGTCGTGATGATGCTGACGATCAGTCCGCTCATGACGGCCGCGGTGGTCGTCACCCTGCCGCTCAGCTTCTTCGTCACCGCGACGATCGCCAAGCGCTCCCAGAAGTACTTCCTCGAGCGGCAGCAGCGCCTCGGCGTCCTCAACGGACACGTCGAGGAGATGTACACCGGCCACCTGATCGTGCGGGCGTTCGGGCACGAGCGGCGCTCGGTCGACGAGTTCAACCGCATGAACGAGGAACTCGCAGACTCCACCTGGAAGGCGCAGTTTGTCACCGGCATCATCATGCCGCTGATGAACGTGATCGGGAACTTCGGCTACGTCCTCGTGAGCGTGATCGGCGGCATCCTGGTGGTGCAGCGCAGCATCCAGATCGGCGACATCCAGGCGTTCATCCAGTACGCGCGCCAGTTCTCGCAGCCGATCACCCAGATCGCCAGCATCTCCAACACGATCCAGTCGGCGCTCGCATCCTCTGAGCGCGTCTTCGAGATCCTGGACGAGCCGGAGGAGTCTGCCGACCCGGAACTGGCACGGGCCCCCCAGGCGGAGGGGCACGTGACGTTCGAGAAGGTCTCGTTCCGCTACGAGCCCTCGCGGCCCCTGATCGACGACATGGACATTGAGGTGCGCTCAGGCGAGACCGTGGCGATCGTCGGACCGACAGGTGCCGGCAAGACCACGCTCGTGAACCTGCTGATGCGCTTCTACGATGTCGACAAGGGACGCATCCTCCTGGACGGCAAGGACATCCGCAGCCTGCCGCGACCGGCGCTGCGCCGCATGTTCGGCATGGTCCTCCAGGACACGTGGCTGTTCCACGGCACCATCCGCGACAACATCGCCTATGGCAGGGAGGGCGCGACACCCGAGGAAGTGGAGGCCGCGGCGAGGGCCGCCCACGCCCACCACTTCATCCGCACCCTGCCGCACGGCTACGACACCGAACTGAACGAAGAGGCATCGAACATCTCGCAGGGCCAGCGCCAGCTCCTGACGATCGCGCTCGCCCTGCTCTCGGACCCGCCTGTGCTGATTCTCGACGAGGCGACGAGCAGTGTCGACACACGTACCGAGGTGGCGATCCAGGAGGCCATGCACCACCTGATGCAGGGCCGCACCAGCTTCGTCATCGCGCACCGGCTCTCCACGATCCGCGGAGCCGATCACATTCTCGTGATGCAGCACGGGCAGGTGGTGGAGCAGGGGCGCCACGAGGAACTCCTGCGTCGCCGCGGCGCCTACTACGAGCTCTACCAGAGCCAGTTCGCGGGACAGGAGATGGAGGGCGAGTCCGCCTCCTGAAGGCTCAGTGCGCCTGCAGGGCCTCCTTCGGTCTGGCCTCGAGGCCTTGCGGATAGAAACGGCGCAGGCGGTCGGCCGCCTCTTCGACGGCGTCGTCCGGGGCCGTCAGAGAGATGCGGACGTACGCCTGTCCCTGCTGGCCGAACGCGCTCCCTGGTGTGACCGCGATGCCCGGGCCACGCAGGAGCTCCTGCGCAAAGCGTTCGCCTGAAAGGTCTCGAGGCGCTCTCAGCCAGAGGTAGACCGTAGCTTGCGGGTGGGTCACGTGGGCTCCGAGTTCCTGCAGCGTGTCGTAGAGGATCTCCTGCCGATGCCGGTAGCCCTCGAGGCGTTCCTCGATGGCCATGTCCTCATGCGGATCGAGCGCCGCGCGTCCGGCCGCCTGGATCGGCAGGAACGTCCCGGCCATCACGTTCTCGTGCACCTTGCGTAGCGGCGCCAGGAGGTCTGGATTGCCGACCGCGACGCCTATGCGGTAGCCCTGCATGTCGTAGGACTTCGAGAAGGTGAAGAACTCGATCGTTAGGGCGTCCGCGCCAGCGATCGGCCTGAGGGCCCGGGCGGGCTTCGGTCCCTGCAGGACGATCTGGGCATAGGCGAGGTCGTAGGCGACGAGGAGATCGTGCCGGCGGGCGAATTCGACCGTGTCCTCGAGGAACGGCTGCGGCGCCACCGCGCCGGTGGGGTTGTGCGGGTAGTTGAGGAACATCAGTTTCGCGCGCTGCAGCCTCTCCTGGTCCAGGTCTTGATAGCTCGGCAGGTAGCCGAGTTCCGCCCTGAGCGGCATCGCGACGGGCTGCGCACCCGCGAGCGCGATGCTCGCGCGGTAGGTCGGGTAGCCGGGATCGGGCAGGAGGCCGACGTCGGTCGGGTCGAGGTAGGCCAGTGGCAGGAGGGCGATGCCTGTCTTGGAGCCTTCGAGGATGAGCACATGTTCAGGTGTGCATGGCGCCGCGTAGTGTCGTTCGTACCATTCGGCGAAGGCGCGCCTGAGCGCCATGTCGCCGTCGTAAGGCGGATAGTGGTTGGATCCGGATTTCTCGGCGGCCTTTACGAGCGCGTGCACGACCATGGGAGACGGGTCCCAGTTGGGATCGCTCTGGGAAAGATCGCAGATGTTCCGCCCTGACCGCTCCTCGCGGGCGATCGCCTCGTCCAGCTCGCCGAAGATGTACCGTTGCACTGTCCCGATCCGGTTGGCCGCCTTTGGCATTTCGGCACCTCCTCCCGGTAGCATTTCCGGGATTCCCCGTTTGAAACAGAACAGATGTACGTAGGTTCTGTGCTATACTTTAGCTCGAAGTGTTGCGCCAGGAGGAATCCGATTGTCGGGGGAGATCGTGGTCCGCGGGGCGCGGCAGCACAACCTCAAAAATGTCGACCTGACGATACCGCGCGATCGCCTCGTCGTGGTGACCGGCCTTTCCGGCAGCGGCAAGAGTTCGTTTGCCTTCGATACCCTTTACGCCGAGGGACAGCGTCGCTACGTCGAGTCCCTGTCGGCCTATGCCCGCCAGTTTCTCGGGCAGATGGACAAGCCGGACGTCGACTCGATCGAGGGCCTGAGCCCGGCGATCTCGATCGACCAGAAGACCACGTCGCGCAACCCGCGCTCGACGGTCGGAACGGTGACCGAGATCTACGACTATCTCCGGCTGCTCTACGCCAGGGTCGGCCACCCGCACTGCCCGAAGTGCGGCCGGCCCATCGAGCAGCAGACGGTCGAGCAGATGGTCGACCAGGTGCTCGCCTATCCGGAGGGAACGCGGGTGCAGATCCTGGCGCCCTTGGTGCGCGGGCGCAAGGGCGAGCACGAGCGCGCCCTGCAGGAGGCGAGGCGCGAGGGCTTCGCCCGTGTCCGTGTCGACGGCGAACTGCACGAACTCTCCGAAGACATCCAGTTGACGAAGCAGAAGAAGCACACGATCGACGTCGTCGTCGACCGGATCATCGTGCGCGAAGGCATCCGCGACCGGCTCGCGGACTCGTTCGAGACGGCCCTGCGCCTGGCCGACGGGCTCGCGCTGGTCCAGCGCGGTGAAGACGATGACGTCGTGTTCTCCCAGAACTACGCCTGCCCATCCTGCGGCGAGAGCCTCGCGGAACTCAGCCCGCGCATGTTCTCCTTCAACAATCCCTATGGCGCCTGTCCGGCCTGCAGCGGCCTTGGCTTCCACCTCGAGCCCGACCCGGACATGATCGTGCCGAACGTCAAGCGGAGTCTGCGCGAGGGCGCGATCGCGCCGTGGGCGACCTCGGAGTATTACGGCCAGCTCGTGCTGGCGGCGGCTGCGGCGATCGGCGCGGACCCCGACAAGCCGTGGGAGGATCTCCCGTCCGAGCAGCGCGACCAGCTGCTCGGAGGACTGCCGCAGCCGATTCCGTTCCACTACGTCGGCGCATGGGGACATAGGCGCGGCCACACGCATTATCAGGGACCGCTCGAGTTCATCCGCCGGCGCCACCACGATGCGTCGACCGACACGCAGCAGCAGGAGTACGAAGCCTACATGACGCCGGTCGCCTGCACGACCTGTGGCGGCAAGCGGCTGCGCAAGGAAAGCCTTGCGGTCACGGTGGGCGAGACGTCGATCGCCGGGCTGACCGGGCTTTCGGTGCACGAGGCGCTCGCGTTCGTGCGTTCTTTGAAGCTGAGGGACATGGAGGCGCGCATCGCGCGCGACGTGTTGCATGAGATCGCCGAGCGCCTGGGCTTCCTCGAGAGCGTCGGCCTAGGCTACCTCACGCTCGACCGTGCCGCGGCCACCCTGTCCGGTGGCGAGGCGCAGCGCATCCGCCTCGCGACGCAGATCGGGTCGGGGCTGGTCGGGGTGCTCTACATCCTCGACGAACCTTCGATCGGACTGCACCCGCGCGACAACGGCAAGCTGCTGCAGACCCTCTGCCGCCTGCGCGACCTCGGCAACACGGTGCTCGTGGTGGAGCATGACGAGGAGACGTGGCGATCCGCGGATTACCTGATCGACTTCGGCCCAGGCGCCGGCGAGCACGGTGGCGAGATCGTGGCGCACGGCACGGTCGAGGACGTGGAGCGGTGCCCCGAGTCTCTGACGGGTCAGTTCCTCTCCGGCGAACGTCAGATCGGGGTGCCCGAGGTGCGCAGGCCGCTAGGCGACCGCTGGCTCACGCTGCGGGGCGCAAGCGGCAACAACCTCAAAGATATCGACGTGCGCCTGCCGCTCGGCACCTTCATCTCGGTGACAGGCGTCTCGGGATCCGGCAAGTCCACCCTGGTCAACGACATCCTCTACCGCGCCCTCGCGATGGAACTGAACGGCGCCCGGAGGCGCCCGCTGCCGTTCCGCGGCATCGAGGGTCTGGAGCACCTCGACAAGGTCGTCGACGTCGACCAGGACCCGATCGGCCGCACACCGCGTTCGAACCCGGCCACCTACACGGGGCTCTTCGACCTGGTGCGCGATGTCTTCGCGCAGACCCCTGAGGCGCGCATCCGCGGCTACAAGCCGGGCCGCTTCAGCTTCAACGTGCGCGGCGGCCGCTGCGAGGCCTGCCACGGCGACGGCATCCTGCGCATCGAGATGCACTTCCTGCCGGACGTCTACGTGCCGTGCGAGAGCTGCAAGGGCAAGCGCTACAACCGCGAGACGCTCGAGGTGCGGTTCAAGGGCAAGACGATCGCCGACGTCCTCGATCTCACGGTGGACGAGGCGCTGAAGTTCTTCGAGGCGCAGCCGCGCATCCGGCGCAAGCTCGAGACTCTCTCGCAGGTGGGACTCGGCTACATCAAGCTCGGGCAGCCGGCCACGACGCTCTCGGGCGGCGAGGCGCAGCGGGTCAAGCTGGCGACGGAGCTTTCCCGACGGCAGGACGGCCGCACCTTCTACATCCTCGACGAGCCAACGACGGGACTCCATCCGGCGGACGTGGAGCGGCTGCTGGACGTGCTGCACACCCTGGTGGAGTCCGGCAACACCGTGCTCGTGATCGAGCACAACCTGGATGTCGTGAAGACGGCCGACTACATTGTCGATCTCGGCCCGGAGGGCGGGGACGCCGGCGGGCGCATCATCGGCGAGGGGCGCCCCGAGGAGATCGCGGGTCTGGCGCAGTCCCACACCGGCCGATACCTGCAGGGCGTTCTGCGCCACCAGCCGCTCGCGGGCGACTAGGATGTTCGAGGAGCTGCGCGACGCCTCCCGCGCCATGCCGGAGCGTCCTGGCGTCTATCTCTTCCGCGCCGCCGACGGCACGGTGCTCTACGTCGGCAAGGCGAAAAACCTCAGGGCGCGCACCCGCAGCTACTTCCAGTCCTCGCGCGGTCTCGCCGCCAAGACGATCCACCTCGTGCAGGACGCCGAGCGCCTCGAATTCATCGTCGCGCGCAGCGAGGTGGAGGCGCTTCTTCTCGAGCAGAACCTGATCAAGGAACACCGGCCCAAGTACAACGTCCTCCTTAAGGATGACAAGCATTATCCGTACCTCAAGATCACGAACGAGGAGTGGCCTCGCCTGATCGTCGTGCGTCGGGTGCTTCCTGACGGCGGCCACTACTTTGGCCCGTTCCCGAGCTCAAGCCGCATGCGCGAGACCCTGCGCATCATGCGTCGCGCCTTCCCGATGCGGACATGCTCGGACCAGAAGCTGAGGACAGCCACCAGGCCCTGCCTCATGTACCACATCGGACTCTGTCCCGGCGTGTGCGCGGGGCTCGTCACGCATGCGCAGTATGACGAGACGGTGCGCCAGGCGATCAACTTCCTGTCCGGCCATCCCGAGGAGCTGCTCGAGCGCTTGCGCGGCCAGATGGACGAGGCGGCGGATGCCCTGCGCTTCGAGGAGGCCGCGCAGCTTCGCGACCGCATCCGCGCCGTCGAGTACGTCACGAGCCCGGTGCAGCAGGTGGACTCGGGCAAGGTGCAGGACCGAGACGTCGTCGGCCTCGCCCGCGAGGGCGGCCAGGCCGTGGCGCAGGTCTTCCGGGTGCGCGAGGGCAAGCTCGTGGGCCGCGAGCGGTACGTCCTGCGCGTGAGCGACGAGGATGGCGACCAGGAGGTGGTCGCGGCCGCGCTTGCCTTGCATTACGCCGTCGAGCGGCCGCCGCGCGAGGTGCTGGTGCCTGCGGTGCCGGACGACTCGGACGTGGTCGCCGAATGGCTGCAGGAACGCAGAGGTGCCCAGGTGCAGCTCAAGGTGCCGCGCCGGGGCACGGGACAGACGCAGTTGCAGCTGGCGTCGGAGAATGCCCGCGTGGCTCTGCAGGAGATCGTGCTCGCCGACCGCGAGGGGCGGCCGCGGCGCATGATGGAAGCCTTGCAGGAGGCGCTTGCCCTCGAGACCTTGCCGCGGCGCATCGAGGGCTTCGACATCTCGAACACGCAGGGGCGCGAGAGCGTCGCGTCGATGGTGGTTTTCATCGACGGTGAGCCGGCCTATGGCGAGTACCGGCGCTTTCGCATCAAGACCGTCGAAGGCCCGAACGACTTCGCTTCGCTCGCCGAGGCGGTGGGTCGGCGCTTTCGGCGGGGACAGCGTGAGCAGGGAGAGGGAGGCGGCAAGTTCGCCGACTTTCCCGACCTCCTCCTGATCGACGGCGGCAAGGGCCAGCTGAGCTCCGTGATGTCGGTGCTCCAGGAGCTCGGCCTCCAGGACCTGCCGACCTGTTCGCTCGCGAAGCAGCATGAGGAGATCTACCTGCCGAACGAGCCGGAACCTCTGCAGCTCGGCGAAGGGCACCCGGGGCGTACGCTCCTGCAGCAGGTACGGGACGAGTCGCACCGCTTCGCCTTGGGACTGCACCGCTCGCGGCGCTCGCGTGCCCAGCTGCACTCCCGCCTCGACGACGTTCCGGGGATCGGGCCCAAGCGCCGGCGCGCCCTGATCGAGCGCTTCGGCTCGCTGCGGGGAGTTCAGGCGGCGACGGTGGAGGAGATCGCGGCCGTGCGCGGGTTCACCTTGAGCCTCGCGAAGCGGCTCAAGGAGGAGATCGGCTAGCACCGAACGTCTTGGACGCAAAGGCCCCGCCGCGACGCTCGCGGCGGGACTCGTTATGCTCGGATCACTTGAATAGGTCGGCCTGCACCGTGGGCCAGAACTGGCTGTCCTCGGCCCCAAGGTACCAGAGCGCGATGCCGCCGAGGTGGTCCTGGCGCACGAGGCTGAACTTCGGCGCCGCGCTGTAGCTGTCTTCGAACCAGACGTCGTGCGACCCCGAGGTGTAGTACGGCTCTTCGGCCGTATTGCTCCAGCCGAGCTGGACGCCGCCGGCGTTGATCTGCGAGATGGCCTGGCTGGCGGTGACCGTGGGGGTGCCCGGCTGCGACCAGTCGTAGCCGTAGGCGGCGATGCCGAGCAGGATCTTCGAGGCGGGCATCTGCGTGCGGGCGTAGTTGACGACGTTCGTTACCCAGGGCAGGGCCGCGATCGGCCCGGCGCCTCCCGGAGGGCAGTGCTCATCGTAGGTCATCAGCACGACGTAGTCCGAGACGCGGCCGAGCGCTGCGTAATCGTAGGCGTCGGACTGGTCGCCGACCGGCAACTGGCTCGACGTTCTCGGACCGACGGCCACGGTGGTCAGGATGCCGTGCGGCGCGAGCTGGGCGTGGACCGCCGAGACGAAGTCCACGAGGCCCTGCGCGTCGGTGCCGTCGATGCTCTCGAAGTCGATGTTGACGCCGTCCAGGTGGTTCTGAAGTACCGTGTTCACGAGGTTTTGCACCGCCGTCTGGCGCAAGCCCGGATTCACGAGGATGCGGTCCTGGGCCATGTTCGTGACGAGCACGAATACCTTGCGTCCAAGGCTGTGGGCCTGGTCGACGATCGTGGCGAGATTGCCCCCGCTGCGGTGCTGTACGCTACCGTCCGCGTGGATGCCGAACCAGAGCGGTGCGATCGCGCTGATATCGGCATAGTGGCTCGACAGGCTCGCAGCCGAGCCGCTCCCAGGCAGGTAGTAGCCGAGGACGAACGGCCGGGTCGCGACAGCGGTGGCCACCGGAGCGGAGTTGGCCGGTGGAGCGGAACTGGCCACGGCAGGCCCCGACTGGACGGCGGACGCGTGATGGGCCGTCTTGGCGCGGGGACGCCGTACGGAAGCGGTCGGATGCCTGAGAGCCGACATGTGCGGGTGAGCCGCGCCAGGCTTGCTGGTGGACGCATGGACCGCTGCGGCCGCCGACGATCTCGGCGACGTGGCAACGCGCGCCGTGGGGTGAGCGGAACTCAGGGCGGCCGCCGCCACCAGCGTCAGCACTGAGGAGATCGCAACGGTCAAGGCGGTGCGCAGATGGACTCCTCCTTGTAACCAACAACCTGTAACGTCTTATAAGTTGACGTAAGACTAATCTTATGTCGAATAGCACTTCGGCCCATAAGAATGGACGAGCGTGGAGGAACTGGGTCGTGGTGTGCCGCGTGTGGCTGTCCGCCAGATTTGAGAGGGATGGGACCCGGCACCTGTGAAACGACCCAATCTGGCCGCTTGCGCCGAATCCTGTGAAGAGCGCCTCGCGAGGACATGGCGGGCGACCTGTGCCATAGGGACGCGCCGCCGTTGGCGGCCGGCACCAAGAGCATCGAATCCCGCAGGGCACAACCGTCGCGAGTTGAGCGAACAAGCTCTCTCGGGGTACCATCGAGTTGCCTCGAAATCCTGTCAAGGAGGAGGCCGCGCGCGTTCGGCGGCCGACATGCAACATGCTTGCCAGGTGGCTGATTTCCGCCGTCAGCATCTACGTCGTCGCCCTGCTCGGCATCGGCGTGCAGGTGCGCAGCTTCTGGGCAGCGCTGCTTGCGGCGCTCGTGCTCGGACTTGCCAACCTGCTTGTCCGGCCGGTGCTGCTGCTTCTGACCCTGCCGATCAACCTGCTCACCCTTGGTCTCTTCACGCTGGTGGTGAACGGGATCGTCTTCCTGATCGCGGCCGCCTTCACGCCTGGCTTCCAGGTGCGAGGGTTCTGGCCGGCGATCCTCGGCGCGCTTCTTGTCGGTATCCTCAGCGCCCTGATCGGCGCCATCTGGCGGGCGCTTTGACAAGACTTGTGGCGGTGGACCTCGACGGAACGCTGATCGCCCGCGACGGGCGCGGCGCGCGGGAAGCCAGGGAGCCATTCGCCGAACTTCAACGCCAGGGTATCGAGGTGGCCATCGCCACCGGGCGCATGGTCCAGTCGGCCATGCTCGTCTTCCAGGACGCGGCCGTGGAGCGAGGCTACATTATCGCCTTGAACGGTGCCGAAGTCTGGTCCTACCCGCCTGGCGACGGTCCGATCTGGCAGCGGGGGATCGAGTCCGCCGCCGCGGGCCGAGCGGTCGAGATCTGCCTTTCGGCTGGCGCGGAGGTCCAAGGCTACGTCCATGGGGAACTGCGCATCCTCAGGCGAACGGCCAGGACGGAGGCCTATGCTCGGCGCACGCGCGTCGATGCGCACCTGGTCGGTCAGGAGCAGATGTCCGAGGGGCCGCAGAAGCTCCTCGCCCTGCTCGATCCGGATGCGACCGGGCGTCTGATGGACAGGCTGCGCCAGGAACTCCCCGGACGCATCGAGTGCTTCCGCTCCGAGCCGGACTTCGTGGAAATCGTTCCTCCGGGTGTGGACAAGGGTGCGGCGCTGCGGGCCCTCGCGGAGCGCTTGCGGCTTTCGCTGTCGGAGGTCGCGGCGGCGGGCGACGGCGAGAACGACGTCGAGATGCTGCAGGTGGTCGGGCGCGCGTTCGCGCCGCGCACGGCGGCCCAGGCGGTACTGAAACTTGGTCCGACCCTCCTGCCGCCTCCGCCGGAGCTCGCCGACGCTCTCGCGAAGGAGGTCGCGCGGTGAGCCTGCGCTTCGGGCGGCCCGAGGAGGCCGGTCTCGATGCTGGCCGGCTCGACCAGGCGCGCCTGGCTCTCGTGACGGGCATCGAGCGTGACGCCTTCCCTGGCGCCGTCGCGCTTGTCGCGCGGCGGTCGGTGGTTTCGGCGGTCTGGGCCATGGGCTTGCGCCAGGTGGAGCCGGCCAGGGCGATGACCAACGACGCCGTGTTCGATCTCGCGTCGCTCACCAAGGCCATGTGCACCGCGCCGGTGGTGCTGCGGCTGGCCGCCGAGGGCGTCCTTCCTCTCGCGACGCGCCTGGCCGCCTGCCTGCCTTGGACCGAAGGCAGCTTCGTCGGGGAGCGCTCCATCCAGGACCTCCTGACGCATCAGGGCGGACTGCCGCCGTCCGCCGACATCGGCTGGGCCCAGGCGGCTCCCGAGCGGCACCGCCAGCTGCTGCAGGCGATCGGCGAAGCGCCGCGCGAAGGCGTCGTCTACTCGGATCTCGGCTACTACCTGCTGGGCCTCGCGGCGGAGGCCGCCACCGGCGAGAGCCTCGACGGGCTGTTCCAGCGCATCGTGCGGGAACCTCTTGGACTCCACGGCACGCGCTTCTGGCCAGTTGCCGATGACGTGCTGCTGGTGCCGAGCGAAGAGCGGGAGGGCGTGACGCTGCGCGGCATCGTCCACGACGGCAAGGCCCGGCTGATGGGGAAGCCGACGGGGCACGCCGGGCTCTTCGCCCCGGCCCTCGACGTCGCCATCTACGCCCAGGCCCTGCTCGACGGCGGCCTCGGTGGCCTCGGCCGCATGCTGCCACGGTCGTCGGTGGAACTGATGCTGACGCCACATACCGCGACTGTCGATCCGCGATCCTTGGGGCTATTCTATTGGGGAGGCCGGGACGACCCCGCGCGTCGGCTCGACCTGTGGGGGCATACCGGATTCACGGGGACGTCGTTCGCCCTGAGGTCCGACGACCAACTCCTGATGGTGCTGCTCACGAACCGCGTCCATCCCGTCAGGCGTCCGGAAACCGAACTGAGGCTGGCCCGCCAGCGCTTCCATGAGGCCGTGCTCGCAAGTCTTTGCGACTGAGGCCGGGAGGAACGTCATGGATTTCGTCGTCGTCACTGGACTTTCCGGGGCCGGCAAGAGCCAGGCCATGCATGCGCTCGAGGACATGGGGTACTTCTGCGTCGAGAATCTGCCGCCCGATCTCGTGGGCAAGTTTCTCGAACTCCTCGACGCGCAACAGCGTATCGACAAGGTGGCCGTGGCCATCGACACCCGTGGCCAGGCCTTCTTCGATCGCGTGCTCGGCGCCCTGACGGCCCTGGCCGAGCGAGGCATCCGCTACCGCATCCTCTTCCTCGAGGCCCGGGAGGAAGTGCTCCTGCACCGCTACAAGGAGACGCGGCGGCGTCACCCCTTGGCCGCCGAGGGCCGCGTGCTCGAGGCCATCCGCCTCGAGCGGCACCAACTCGAGGAGGTGCGGGGCTGGGCGCACATCGTCGTGGATACCTCGGACCTCACGCCGCGGCAACTGCGGGCCGAACTGGGCCGCATCTTCACGGAAGCGGAGGGTGAGGACTCTCTCCTTGTCCAGCTCGTCTCGTTCGGCTTCAAGCACGGTCTGCCCCTCGACGCCGACCTCGTGTTCGATGTCCGCTTCCTGCCGAACCCGAACTACGTCCAGGAACTGCGCCACCGCACGGGTCTCGACGAGGAGGTGCGCGAGTATGTCCTCCACTGGCCCATCACGCAGGAGCTGCTCATGCGCCTCGCCGGACTCGTCGACTTCCTGCTGCCGCAGTACAGCCAGGAAGGCAAGTCGCAGGTGGTGGTGGCGATCGGCTGCACCGGCGGGCAGCACCGCAGCGTCGTGATCGTGGAGGAACTCGCCAAGGCCCTGCGTCGATCGGGGCGCCGCATCAGCGTGGAACATCGGGATCGCGCACGCGTGGCGGGTGCCCCGTGAGCGGCCGCGCCCTGCGCTGGCTGATGCCGGGCCTGCGTTTCAAGCGCTGGCTCGGACTCCTGATCGTCGCGGTTGCCCTGGCGGCGGTTGGGGCGGTGCTGATCGTCCGCAGCTGGGGCATCCCGCACCGGCATGTGAGCCAGGACGTGGCCCTGGTGCTGGTCGGTGTCGTGGTCGGGATCTACGCGGTGCGGCAGCTGATCACGTCGGTGGTGACCGCGCTTGTCCCGACCGAGCACGGGGAGATCGCGGAGTCTTACTGGCGCGCCCGCGTCCTGCTGCGCGGGCCCCGCATCGTCGCCCTCGGCGGCGGCACGGGCCTGCCCGTGCTGCTGCGCGGTCTCAAGCAGTACAGCTCCAACATCACCGCGATCGTCGCCGTCACCGACGACGGCGGCAGTTCCGGGCGCCTGCGCGGCGAACTCGGGGTACCGCCGCCTGGTGACCTGCGCAACTGCCTTCTTGCCCTGGCGGAGACGGAGCCGCTCCTCGAGCAGCTGTTCCAATACCGCTTCGATTCCGGTGAAGGCCTCTCCGGCCACGCGTTCGGGAACCTCTTTCTCGCCGCCATGTGCACCGTCACGGGAGACTTGCAGGAGGCGATCCGGGCGTCGAGCCGGGTCCTCGCGGTGCGCGGCAAGGTGCTGCCGGCGACCGACGACGAGGTCGTGCTGCGCGCGGAGCTCCAGGACGGGCGGGTCATCGAGGGCGAGTCCCTCATCCCCGAGGCCCGTGGCGTCGTGCGTCGCGTGATGCTGGATCCCGACACGGCGTCACCGACGGGCGAGGCCCTGCAGGCCATTGCCGAGGCGGACGTCATCGTCCTGGCCCCAGGGTCGCTCTTCACGAGCCTGATGCCGAACCTCCTAGTGCGGGGCATTGCCGAGGCCATCCGCGCGTCCAAGGCGCAGCGCTTCTACGTGCAGAACATCATGACGCAGCCCGGGGAAACCGACGGTATGACGGCGGAGGAGCACCTCGAGGCGATCGAGCGTCACGCGGGTCCCAGGCTCGTCGATTGCGTCGTCCTCAACGAGACTCCGCTCGACCGGGAGACGGCCGCCCGCTACCGCGAGCGCGACGCGGAGGTCGTCAAGTGGAGCCATCAGGGGCTGGAGGCGGCGGGCTACGAGGTCCTTTCGGGTCCTCTGCTCGCCCAGGACAGCCGGTACGCCTGGCACGATCCGCAGGCGGTGGCGCGCCTCATCCTGCAGCGCTGGGCGCGCCGCAGGCCCGAGCCGGGACGGCTTCTCGACATTTTCATGCTGCGCGACCAGCTGCGCTCGGAACAGCGATGAAGGGGCAGCTCAGCCAGTCGCTGAAGGTGAAGGAGGAGATCCTCGCCGGATGGCATGCCCGCACCTTCGAGCGAGGCCTCTTGCGAGGGCTTCTTGACGCCGGCCTCACCTCCCTGGCGGACGGCACCCCTGCGGTGGCGGTGGATCGAGCGCGCACCGCTCGCGTAGCGCATCGCGTCGCGGCCGAGCAGCTGCAACTGGACGCCACGGTGCTCAAGCGTCAGGGGGGCGCTCGCGGCCGGCGCTTCCTGCTCGCCTTCCCCGGGGCGCAGGATGCTGTCCGCCGGTTCACGGAGGCACCGCCGCAGCGGCTCCCGGCACTGGCGCGCCGCGGTTACGTCGCCGGTCTCTTTTTGGCCGTTGGCAGTCTGACGCCGCCCAGCACCGGCTATCTGATGGAACTGAGGCTGGCGCGTCCAGCCGCCGCGGCCGCGGCCGAGTCGATTCTGGTCGGCTTCGGCCTGGCACCGCACCGGCGCCTCAGGCGCGAGTACAGCGTCGTATATCTGCGGGGCGCCGATCAGATCGCGGAGCTTTTGAGCCTCATCCATGCCCAGGAGGCGCGGCTGAAGCTCGAGGACGCGCGGAGCGTGCGTAGCATGCGCGGCACGGTGAACCGCCTGGTCAACGCCGAATCCGCCAATGTGGAGAAGTCGGTTCGGGCGGCCATCGCGCACAGCGAGTGGATTCGCAGGTTCGCGTCGCAGCGTGGCCTCGAAAGTCTGCCGCCCAAGCTCAGGGAGGCCGCCCAGGCGCGGCTCGACGATCCGGAGGCGCCGCTCGAGGAGATCGGCAGGCGGCTTGGCTTGACCAAGGCGGGTGTGCACTACCGCCTGCGGCGCATCGCGGAACTTGCGATGGCCCGCGATGAGGAGCAGCAAGAACGCGGAAGGATGCTGTAGCTGTGAGAACGATTCGGCGCCTGCCCACGGTGGCGCTCGCTCTGCTCGCCACCCTGTCCTTGGCCGCGGGCTGCGGCAGCCAGCCAACCGTCAAGCCGCGGCCGCTCGGCAGCCTCACGCTGGCCCTCGTGGGCCGACCGGCCACCATCGACCCCCTGCGCCTCGCGGACGCGAGCGGGGTCGCGCTCGACAGCCTGATCTACGACGGTCTCGTGCGCATCGGTCCGAACCTCGAGCCTCGGCCTGACCTCGCCAGCCGCTGGCGGATCTCGGACCACGGCCGGCTGTACACGTTTCACCTGAACCCGAAGGCGCGTTGGCAGGACGGCGAAGCTCTCACGTCGCAGGATGTCGCCTACAGCCTCAGGGCCTATCGCAATCCCGCGAACGGTTCCGCCCTGGCGCAGGAGCTTGCGGTGGTCAAGGCCGTGCGCACCTTCGGGTCACGTACCGTGCAGGTACAGCTGGTGCGGGCCTACGCGCCCTTCCTGGCGCAGATCGGAGCCTTGCCGATCCTTCCGGCGCATCTGCTCGCGGCGGCGGGCAGCGGCAAGGCCCTGCTAGGGCAGCCGGACCTTACCTCGCGGCCCGTGGGCAGCGGCCCATTCCGAATGCTCCACCTCAGCGCCTCGGGCGCGCTGCTTGTCCGCAACCCGCACTACTTCCTCGGTGCTCCGAGGCTCGCGCAACTGCACGTGACCTTCAGCCCCTCTGCGACCCAGGCGCTCGAGGCTCTGCGCCAAGGCAAAGTGGACTACGCGCCCGTGCCCGACCTCGACGCCCAGGCGGTATCGACCTGGCCGCATATCCGCGTGCGGCATGTGGTCGGGCTGCAGTTCGCGTCGCTGGTCTGGAATGTGGACCTGCCGCCCTTCTCGAACCCCGCACTGCGGCGCGCCCTCTATTTCGCTGTGGACAGGGAAAAGATCATTGAGACGGCCCTGGGCGGCTACGGCAGCCTCAGCGACGGTCCTGTGCCGCCATCGTCCTGGGCCTACGACCCGAAGCTCGGCCACCGACCTTACGATCCGAGCCGAGCGCTCTCGATCCTCGCATCGCTCGGCTGGCATCAGGTGCGCGGGGTGCTGCGCGGGCCGAAGGCTGAGCCTTTGCGCCTGACGATCCTGACGACGGGGGGCGTTCCTTCGCGCACGATGGCGCTTGGCCTCCTGGTGCGCAACCTCGAGGCGATCGGGGTCCAGGTGACGGTGCGCAGCGAGGCGTTCCCGCGCTTTCTCGACGACTATATCGCGGGCGCCTTCCAGGCGGCCTTCGTGGAGAGGGGTCTCTCGGCGGATCCCGATGTCACGGCGTACTTCGGTTCGCCCAGGATCAATGCGTCCGGCGAGAACGCGGGCGTCTATCGGAGCGCGGCTGTTGACCAGGCCCTGGTCGCTGAGCGGGCCGCGGTGGACCAGTCGGCGAGAAGGACGGCCGTTTGGAGGATGCAGCAGGCGATGGCCTCCGACCCGCCGGCGCTGTTCTTGTACTTCCCGTACGCTGTGGTCGCGATTTCGCGCCATTTCGGCAACTTTGCGCTGGATCCGTCAGGCCAATTCTGGAACGCGCAAGACTGGCGAAGGCAAGGGGCGTGATCGTCCGTGCGGAGGCGCGAGAGTTTCCGAACAGGAGCGAGAGGGCGATCCGTATCTCTGAGCGCCGTGCACCGCGCCAGAATGACCATGTACCCGAAAGCAGGCGTCTTTCACTTGTGAACCTGTGCTACAATGAGCACGGCTTCCGCTTGGCAGGCGCAACTTGGCGAAGTGGGTGATCATTTGGACCTGCGGTCGGTGTTCGCGGACGTCGCGACCGACCTCTCGGACGTCGAGCGGTTTCTAGGCCAGATCCTGGACGAAGGGCCGCAAGCTGTGCGAGATGCGGCTTCGCATCTGTTTAAGGCGGGGGGCAAGCGCCTCAGGCCCGCCCTGGTGCTCTTTGGCGCCAAATTCGGCCAGTATCGGTACGAGGACGTCCGGGGCGTGGCTGCGGCTGCAGAACTCATTCATATGGCAACGCTGGTGCACGACGACATCATCGACCGCGCCGATGTGCGGCGCGGGCAGCCGACGGTGCACGCCCTCTGGGGCGAGCAGGCCGCGGTCCTCACGGGCGACTATCTCTTCGCCAAGGCCTTCTCGCTGCTGTCCGAGGCCCCGGTGGGTGGGGTGGTCGGGGTTATGGCCGAGGTCGTCTTCCGCATGTGCTCGGGAGAAATCTCCCAGAACGTGGCCGCCCGCCAGAATGCCCTGCCGGACGAGAGCCAGTACCTCGACCGCATCGCGGCCAAGACCGCGGTGTTCATCGCACAGAGCTGCCGTGCCGGCGCCATGGCGTGCCGTGCCGACGCAGCCGTGCAGCAGGCGCTTTACGACTACGGGTACGCGATGGGCATGGGCTTTCAGATCGTCGACGACCTGCTCGATCTCACCGCGGAGCCGAAGACCCTGGGCAAGGCGATCGGCTCGGACCTCAGGGCCCATGTCATTACGCTGCCCGTCATTCATGGCCTCCAGGCATCGCAGCGACGTTCCGAACTTCGCACGATCGCGCAGGGCAGCGAAGTGAACGGAGATTCGGTGCAGACGGTGCGGGAGATCCTGGAGCGCGCCGGCAGCTTCACCTATGCGGAAACACTGGCGAAGAACTTCATCGACCAGGCGAAGGCGAGCCTCGCGACGCTCCGCGACCTGCCCGCCCGCGCCTCCTTGCTCGCCATGGCAGACTTCGTGCTGGAGCGGCAGCTGTGAAGCCGCAGCGCAAGGTGCCGGCCGTCGCGGTCCGGCGCCTCCCTCTTTATCTGCGCGTACTCGAGGATCTGGCGCGCGAGGGCGTCGAGGTGACATCGTCGGCCGATCTGGCGCGCAGGTCGGGCTACTCGTCGGAGCAGATCCGCAAGGATCTCGCCTATTTCGGCGCCTTCGGCACGCGGGGGCTCGGCTACGACGTGGGGCAGCTCAGTCAGCAGCTGCGCCGCATCCTCGGCCTGACGGGACCGGTGCCTGTGGCCCTGGTGGGGGCAGGCAACCTCGGTACCGCGCTCATCCATTACACGTCGCGCAACTCGCGGGACGCCTTTGTCGCGGCGGTGTTCGACCAGGATCTGGGCAAGGTGGGGCAGGAGATCGCGGGCGTCACCGTGCAGCCCGTGTCGGAGCTCTCCGCGACCGTGAAGGAGCTCGGTGTGCGCATCGGCGTGATCGCCGTGCCCGAGGAGAGCGCGCGCGAGGTCTTCGACCAGCTCTGCGACGCGCAGGTGACGGCGGTGCTCAACTTCGCGCCGACCAAACTTGAGCGTCGGCAGGTGAGCGTGCAGAACGTCGATCTGACGACGGAGCTGCAGTCGCTCGCGTACTTCGCGCTCGGCGCGGGAGCGGAGCGTCACTGATGGCGGAACAGTGGATGATCGCCGCAAGCAAGCCGGCACCGGTGACACAGGTGCGCGTCGAACGCCACCCGGCGCTCGCCTCTGCAGACCAGGGGCGCTACAAGGGACTCGAGAAGCCGAGCGAAATCCGTGCCTTGGGAGAAAGCTTCCGCATCGACCAGTTGCCCTACCTGCTCGCGTTTTCGGGGGACAAGCCTCTTGGCGCGGTGAGCCTCGCGCTGTACGGCGACGACCTCCTCTTGCTCGGCTTCGAGCGCCAGCCGGACCTTGGACTGCCCGGCGTCTGCGCGGCCATCCTGGACGAAGCGCTCGCGGTTGGCCGGGAGATCGGGCGCGGACGCCTGCTTGCGCCGCTCACCAACGCCGATGCCCTGCCGCTTTTCTTCCTGCAGGCCGAGGGATTCTCGCTCGTCGAGGTGAAGCCTTACGACGGGCCTCAACGCCAGGGGCTCGGAGGCGTCCTGGCGACGCATGAACTTTTGCTCGAGAGAGTGATCGGCTAACAGGACGAGGGGGGAGGAAAGCCGTGCTGCTGACCCTGGAGAGCATGGGCCTGTGGGACTACATCCGTGCTGTCCTGGACATCCTCATCGTCGCCTACCTCTTCTACCGCACGTTCGCGGCCTTGCGCGGCACGCGCGCCATCCAGCTCGTCAAGGGCATCCTCCTGCTCGTCGTGGGCACGGAGGTGGCCGGTCTGCTTTCGCTCTCCGCCACGCATTACGTCCTGCAGACGGCGGAGCTCGCGCTTCTCGTCGCCGTGCCGGTCGTGTTCCAGCCGGAACTCAGACGGGTGCTCGAACAGATCGGCCGCAGCCGTATCTTCGGCGGGCAGGGACTCTTGCACGACATGACCGATGTGGCGTTTCGGCGCATGCTGGACGAGCTCGTCAAGGCGACCCGCATCCTCGCGAGCGATCACGTCGGTGCCCTGATCGTGCTCGAGCAGGAGACCGGACTCAAGGATCTCATCGAGACGGGCGTGCCGATCGATGCCCAGATCAGCTGGGAGCTCATCGCCAACGTCTTCACGCCGCGCACCCCTCTGCACGACGGCGCCATGGTGGTGCGCGGCGACCGCGTGGTCGCGGCGGCCTGCTTCCTGCCGCTGTCCGAGACGCTGGGCCCCGCGTCCGAGTTCGGCACGCGCCACCACGCGGCGGTTGGCGTGAGCGAGCAGTCGGACGCGATCGCTGTCGTCGTGTCCGAGGAGACCGGCACCATATCGCTCGCGGAGGGCGGCCGGCTGATCCGCCACCTGGACGAGGCTTCACTGCGCCGGCTGATCGAGGCCGCACTCAGGCCGCCGGAGCGTAAGCCCATCCTGAACCTCAGG
>DAIBJA010000037.1 GCA_027420455.1 Clostridia bacterium
CCACCCTTCGCCCCCAGCTTCATGCGCGGGCAGCGTTTCATCCAGGCCGCAGCCATTCTGCGCCCCGAGGGGTTGGCGGGACCGGCACGGGCGATCCCCGTGCGCTTCCACCCTGCGCCGCCGCCGCAGAGACCCGGTAAGAGGGCCGATGAGGCAGCCCTTCTGGCCTACAAGGAGGCGCAGCGCACCGAGAATCTGAGTGTGAAGGGCGCGGCTCTGATCGCGGATCTACGCAAGGGCATGGACGAGGCCGGCTACGTCCACCGCACTCTGCTCGTGGCGGTGGACGGGAGCTACTGCAACCGCAATGTGCTGCGTCAGCTGCCGGATCGCATCCAGGTGATCGGCAGGGCACGGGGCGACGTCCGCCTGTTCCGCCCTCTGACCCAGGCCGAGTCCGAGGCCGCACGGCGGCGCAAGTACGGCGCTGCCCTGCCGCTTCCGAAGGACATGCTCGCGGATGCGACGATACCCGACAAGCAGGCCAAGGTGTTCGGCGCCGGCAAGGTGCACGACCTCAAGTACAAGGTGGTAGAGCGCGTGCTATGGCGATCCGGCACGCGTACCCGGGTCTTGCGGCTCTTCGTCATCGCTCCCCTGCGCTACCGCCCACGCGTAGGGTCTCGCCTGCTGTACCGCGATCCCGCCTATCTGCTGACGACGGATCTCACCTCGGCGGACGAGGTGCTGCTACAGGCCTACTTCGACCGCTGGGAAATCGAGGTGAATCACAGGGACGAGAAAGATCTTCTTGGCGTGGGCCAAGCCCAAGTGTGGTCCCAGGCAGCAGCATGGCGAGTGCCTCAATTCCAGGTGGCCGTCTACGCGATGCTGCTCTTGGCTGCCCTGCAAGCCTACGGCCCGAAGCGCACCGACGCCTACCTTCCCGCACCCAAGTGGCGCAAGCAGGAAAGCCGCCGACCTTCCACCCTCGACATCTTGGCACTGCTGCGCGAGGAGCTCATGGAACAGGCGATCGAGAACTTCAACTCCCCCGTGCGCCCCCAAAAACACTCCGACCGAACTACTGCCGACATAGCCCCTGAATCCGAGCCACAGATGACCCGCCCTGCGTCGCCTGCAAATCCCCTCGTAGCGGCACTTTACGCTTCTACATAGCCTTCAAAACCGCCAAACACGAGAGGCTGGCCGCAAGGCGGCGCAGCCCTTTACCTACGTCTACGTCGACGAGGCGGTGCCGGAGCGCCTCGTCGTCTGGTCCACACGCGGCATCCTCGAGAACGTGCCGGCGAACACAGGCATCCCCGGCGCCAGTACGCCGCTCGGTACCTACCCCGTCTACCTGCGTCTCAAGTTCCAGGTGATGAAGGGGAAGAACCTCGATGGCGTCCCGTATGCCGACCCCGTCTACTACATCAACTACTTTCACGGCGGCGAAGCCGTCCACGGCTTCTACCGCCAGCGCTACGGCTTCCCTCAGAGCCTGGGCTGCATCGAGGTGCCACCCGCCGACGCGCAGGCCATCTACCAGGACCTCCAGATCGGCACGTTGGTGACGGTCGGCGCGGGAACGCTAACCTTCGTCCAGCCGCCGACGACGCCTCAGACCACGACCGCACCACAACCGACTCAGAGCCAGCCCGCCACCGGTACCCCACCGTCCACCGGTACCACCGGCGCCCCGCCAGCTCCGACGGTGTCTCCTGGCACGGGCACGCCGCCGACCACCGACACCTCGCCCGGCACCACAGCACCGCAGGGCGCAGGCCAGCCGCAGGGCACGGACGCGCAAGGGTCCAGCGGTGCGCAAGACAGCCCCGACGCACCTCCGGCCGGCCCCTGACCCACTGCAGCCCTCCCAGGCGGGTCGGGTCGCGGAGCGCAGGTGCGCAGCGCCGCGAGGGCGAACGACGTTCCATTGACCCCCTGGGAGGCATCGGCTTGCGCTACCCGCTCGAACCGGACCACGAAGAGATGCACCTGCTCGCCGAGGATGTCATGGAGCGCACCATCGCGTTCGTGGACAGCCTGGCGGATCATCCAGCCAGCCTCGCCGGCATGCCCGAGGAAGCGATCCGCGACCTCCAGCGCCGGCTGCTCGCACCGCCGCCCGAAGGGCCGCAGGACCTGCGGGACCTCCTCGGCCGCATCGAAGAGGCGAGCGCTGCCGCCGTCGAATCCGCCGGGCCCAGCTACCTTGCCTACATCCCCGGCGGCGGAGTCTTCGCAGGCGCCCTCGCGGATTTCTACGCCCGCGCCACCAACCGCTACGTCGGCATGGCCGCCACGGCGCCGGGCCTCGTCGCCCTCGAATGGAGCGTAGTGTGCTGGCTCGCGGACGTCGTCGGCATGCCCCCGCAAGGCGGCGGTCTCCTCGTTTCGGGCGGCTCCATCGCCAACTTCGCCGCCGTCGTGGCAGCACGAGAGCGCCTGGGGGAGCAGCTTTGGGACGGCACCGTCTACCTGACCGAGGAGGCACACCAGTCGGTCGGCAAGGCGGTGCGCCTCGCCGGACTGCCGCGGCGGGCCCTGCGCACCGTCCCCTGCACGAAGGACCTGCGCATGGATGTCCAGGCCCTCAGGGACATGCTCGCCCAGGACCGGCAGGAAGGGCGCCGGCCTTTCATGCTGGTAGCATCGGCGGGCACGACGAACACGGGTGTCGTCGACCCGCTCCCTGAACTTGCGGCCCTCGCGCAGCGGGAAGAGCTCTGGTTCCACGTCGACGCGGCCTACGGCGGCTTCTTCCTACTCACCGACCGCGGCCGCAGGATCCTCGACGGCATCGACCGCGCCGACTCGGTCACGCTCGATCCGCACAAGTCCCTCTTCGCGCCGTACGGCACGGGTGCCCTCGTGGTGCGCGATCTTGCGGCGCTCCGCGCTGCCCACGCCGTCTCGGGGCACTACCTCCAGGACCTCGACGAGCATGAGGTCCCGGACTTCGCCGACCTCGGTCCCGAACTGACGCGGGAACTGCGCGGGTTGCGCATCTGGCTGCCGCTCCACCTCTACGGCGTCGCCGCCTTCCGGGCGGCGCTCGACGAGAAGCTAGACCTCGCGCAGCACGCCTACCGCCGGCTCGCCGCGGAACCCTCCCTCGATCTGCCCTGGCCGCCCGCCCTCAGCATCGTCGGCGTCAGGGTGCGGGCCGAAGACCCCGAGGTCGCCGATAGGCGCACGCGCGCGGTGCTCGAACGCGTCAACCTGGGCCGGCGCGTCTTCCTCTCGAGTACGATCGTCGAAGGGCGCTTCACCTTGCGCCTCGCCATTCTCGCCCACCGCAGCCACCTGAGCCGCGTGGACGAAGCAGTGGACGCCATCATCGCCGCAGCGCGCACGGTGGCCGGGGCCTAGCGCCGGCCGCTTTCCGGCACGGTCCGGCAGACGGGAATAAGCCGAGGCGGGCGACACCAGGTGCCGCCCGCCTCGGTCTCCCCTATCACCTGGCAAACTTCAGCGCGAGAACTCCTCGACGATCCGATTCACGATCGCCGCATCGCCCGGCTCGGGGCGGCGCCGCAACTGGAAGCGCACTTCCCGCTCGATTCGCTGCTCCATGCCGCACGGGTTCATGGCCCGCGACCAGCCTTGCGACAGCCGGCGCCAGTAGGCGCCGAAGCGCAGCGCGCCATGGTCCGCGGGCGCCGCCGTGCGCGGGACGTTGTGAACGGTTGCTGTCTGCCTCTGGATCATTTGGATTCCTCCCTGCCGCCCGGCAAGGCTTACCTCTGTTTCTCACGTCGGGCTCAACCTCAGGGTAGGATCACGGCTGCCATACGTCTAATATCTGGTCTCATTGCGAGCCATTGGTCCATCCTATGGCTATCTCCCACCGTTCACCCAAGCGGAGGTCTTGCAATGGAACTGAGACAGGTGGAGATGTTCCTCGAGGCGGCCGACCGGCGCAGCATCACATCCGCAGCCCAGGCGCTCTACGTCGCGCAGCCGTCCGTGAGCGCACAGATCGGCGCGCTCGAGCGGGAGCTGGGCTACCCCCTCTTCGACCGCCTGCCGCGCGGCGTGCGCCTGACCGAAGTCGGGCGCGCCGTGCTGCCGCACGCGCGGCAGATCATGCGACAGGTGGCGGAGATCCGGGACTCGATCGACGCCCTCGCCGGACTGCAGCGCGGCCGCCTGGTGCTCGGCACGATGCCCACCGTGACCGCGCATCTCATCCCCACGGTGATCAAGGCCTTCCGCGACGAGTACCCCGCCATCGACCTGCGCGTGGTGGAGGCGAGCGCCAGCGTGGTGCTCGAGGAACTCGCCGCCCACCGTCTCGACGTCGCGGTCGTGACGGGTGCCCAGCCTGGACCCCAGGTGGACGTGGCACCACTGATGACCGAGGAGCTCTACGCCATCGTTCCGGTCGACGATCCCTTGGCGGCGCGCGAGGAAATCGACCTGCGCGAGCTCCAGGACCGGCCCTTCGTGGTGCTCGAGTCCGGTTTCAGCCTGCGCAACGTTCTCTATGAGATCTGCAGCGGCGCCGGCTTCTCGCCGCGCATCGCCCAGGAGATGTCGAGCATCCAGGGCATCAAGGGCCTTGTCGAGATCGGCATGGGCGTCAGCCTCGCACCGCGCATGTCGGTGGAACAGGAGGAGCGCCTGGGCCTGCTGCGGGCCCTGCGCCTCATCCAGCGCCCGCAGCGGCAACTGCAGATCGTGACGAGCCGCGGCTCCTACCTCTCGCGTTCCGCCGGGGAGTTCATCGCCATCTGCCAGCGCACCGCCGCCGGGATGCCAGCGCAAAGCTGAGCGTTCGTCCGGCCGGAAGCGCTCCCCCAATCACGAGAGTGTTAAATTGACTGGTTCATTCTAATTATGGCCAGAGGCAGGCGACGAGTGGCCTACGGGCTGCATCCCGCTCCTGCTCTAGATCGGGCCGGGTCTCTCGCAAAGCCTCGCACTGCCCTCGGCGGTAGCGCGCGAGGCACAGCCCTCCCTGCGCATTCCCGTCCGCCAACGCATGCGGCAAGGCATGTCAGGCAGAAGCGGCTCGATCACCGCCGCCGGCCTCATCCTGACCGGCACCTTCCTCGTGCTGACTGCCCTGCCGCTTCGGATCCTCCTCGCGTTCGGCGTCGTGGCCGCCCTCGGCGTGCTCGACGATACGTTCCTGGTGCGTTCGGTGCTGTTTCCCGTGCTCGCCGCCATTCAGGGGGACCGGCGCCGTCCGGCCTTCCGCCCCCGTGCGCAGGCCAGCGTCCAGCGCCTCTCCAGCGTGTCTACTTGGCTGCGTCGTCGTCGAGGCCGATGCGTGCCGCGGCGCGGGCGAGCGCCATGCCCACGAATACGGCCAGGGCGGTCACAATGAGTGCGTAAAGGAACAGCATCAGGAGTCCTGATCCCGTCGGCAGGTATGTGTGCACGAGCGTTGTGATCGCAGTGTTCCAGGCAAGCGCCGCGATCAGGCCGAACGCCGTGGTCACAAGGGTCTGGGTCTGTTTGAGGAATGCCCGGTGCATGGCCCACCTCCGTCATGCCCCGCCGCTGCGGCGATCGTGCCGCCGCGCAGCAGATGGTGAGTGACGCTTCGCCGTGCAGCTCCACGCCCCTTCCGGACACGGCAGGACCGGCCGCCGGGCGACGACCGGTCCAGATGCTCTGCCCGTCCGGGCTAGAAAACCACGGTCCGGTTCCTGCCCTGCTGCTTCCCCAGATAGAGGGCGTGGTCGGCCTCACGGATCGTCGCGTCCATGCTGCCGGACTTGTCGTAGGCCGTGACGCCGAAGGTCATCGTCACCCTGATGTCGCGGCCCAGGCAGCCCATCTGCGACTCCGCGATCTCCTCGCGCAGCTTCTCGGCCACGAGACGTGCGCCCTGGGCCTCCGTTTCGGGCAGAAGCAGCAGGAATTCCTCGCCGCCCCAGCGCGCCACCTGGTCCTGCTCCCTGATGCCCGCCCGCAGGATGCCTGAAACGCTCTGCAGCACCTCGTCGCCGCACTCGTGCCCATACTCGTCGTTGACCAGTTTGAAGTGGTCGATGTCCCCCAGGATCAGCGAAAAGACACGCCGGCTGCGCTTGAAGCGGCCCATCTCGTCCTGGATCTTCATCGTCATGTGCCGCCGGTTGCTGAGCCCTGTCAGGGGGTCGGTCATGGCGGCGCGGTGCAGTTGCTCGATCGCCTCGTTCAGGCGCTCGTTCCTGTCCTCGAGCTGCTTATTGGCCTCCTCGAGCTGCCAGCCGTAGCGCTGCAGCTGCTCGCGCGAGCGCCTCAGCTCGAGGTGCGTCTTGACGCGGGCGTTGAGCTCGAGCGGGCTGAACGGCTTAGTCACGTAGTCGACCCCGCCCGCCTCGAAACCGCGCACCATGTCGTCGACCTCGCTCTTGGCCGTGATGAAGATGACCGGGATCTCGGCCGTCGTCGGGCGGCTGCGCAGCATGCCGCAGGCCGTGATCCCGTCCACTTCCGGCATCACCACATCCATGAGGATGAGATCCGGCCGCATGGCCTCCGCCACGTCGACGGCCATGCGGCCGTTGGTGGCGACGAAGAGTTCATAGTTTCCGACCAGAAGTTCGCGCAGGATCTTGATGTTGGCCGGGACGTCGTCGACGATCAGGATTCTCGGCATAGCCACGCTCCCGCCCATCTACCCATCTGCTATTCGTCTCGCTGCAGGCCGCTTCGAAGAGCCGTGGCGGCCTCGAGCGCGGTCCGGAAGTCGAAGACGTCAAGGCTCAACCGCAGCCTCTCGAGCTCGGGATCGCCCGGCGCCAAGAGCTTTGCGATCTGGTCGAAGGTGTCGATGGCCGCCAGGTTCTGCGAGCGAATCTCGTCCTCGAGGGCCGTGAGGAGCGGCAGGATGTCCTCCGCCGGTGTCGCCGCGGGCGCCGCCTCCCGCTCGGCCTCTTCCGCGCCGAGGCCCGCGATCGCATGCAGGACCTCCGCCATCGCCTCGGAGAGCGCCGGCAGGTAACGATCGCCTATCGCGTCGGCCTGGTCCCGCGCAGCGATCTCCACCTTCCCGGCGGCGGCGGCGACACCGTTCGCCGAGATGTTGCCGGCCACCCCCTTGACGGTGTGGGCGAGGCGCTCGGCCGTGGCGAAATCGCCCTGTTCGAGAGCGCCCCGGATCTCATCCGTCGCCGCAGCATAGCTCGTGCCGAAGGTCGCGAGGAGGGTGCGGTAGAGGGCCTCGTTGCCGCCAAGGCGCTGCAGGGCCTGGCGTGTGTCGATCCCGGGCAGATCGGGGAGGGTGGTGGGCCGTGCTTCAGGCCGCGGCGGGGCGATCTCTCGTCCTCCTCCGGCCGCTATGCGGTCCTTCAGCCAGCGAGCCATGACGGCAAAGATCTGTTTCGTGTCGATCGGCTTCGTGACATAGTCGTTCATGCCGGCCGCGAGGCACTCCTCGCGCGCGCCGCGCATGGCGTGGGCCGTCATGGCGATGATCGGGAGATCCCTGTGCGCCGGGTGCGCCCGGATCAGCCGCGTCGCATCGAAGCCGCCCATGACCGGCATCTGGACGTCCATCAGCACGAGATCGTAGTGGGCTCCCGCGACGGCTTCCACCGCCTCTTGGCCGTTCTCGGCGAGGTCGACGTAGATGCCGGCGCTCTCGAGAATCTCGGTCGCCACCTGCTGGTTCATCACCGCGTCCTCGACGAGCAGCACCCTTAGGCCAGCGAGGTCGGGCAGGATGTCGGGCTGCTCCTCCCACGGCGACGCCTCGACGTCGCTGGCACGGCCGAAGACCTGCATCAAGGTCTCGAAGAGGAGCGACTGGTTGACCGGCTTGATCAGGAAGCCGCTCACGCCGGCGTCGTGCGCCGTCTCCATGACTTCCTCGCGGCCAAAGGCTGTTACCATGATGACCTTCGGTCGCCAAGGCAGCTTCGCGTCGGTCGTGATGCGGCGGACGGCCGCCACCCCATCGGTGCCTGGCATCTGCCAGTCCATGAGCACAAGGTCGTAGGGGTGTTCCCCGGCTGCCGCCTCGAGCTCCCGCAGGGCCGCATCCGCCGACTCGACCGCCATCGACGCGACGCCGAAGGGCTCGAGCATCTCCGCGAGGACCTCGCGCGCGAGTTCGTTGTCATCCACGATCAGCGCCCTGAGGCCTCTGAGCCCGTCGTGGGGCCTCAGACGAGCCTCGCGCTCCGGCGACTGGCGCTCGAACGAGACCGTGAAGCTGAAGGTGCTGCCATGCCCGGGCTCGCTCTCGACGGCGATGTGCCCGCCCATCATCTCCACGATGCGCTGGGAGATCGTGAGGCCGAGACCGCTGCCGCCATACCGGCGCGTCGTCGAGGTATCGGCCTGCGTGAAGGCGCTGAAGAGCTTTCCGACCTCCGCCGCTGTCATGCCGATGCCGGTGTCCTTGACACTGAAGCGGATGCTGCAGCGCCGCTCGCCTTTCTCGTCGAGCTCCGCGCGCAAGAGGACGTCACCCCGCTCGGTGAACTTCACAGCGTTGTTGACGAGGTTCAGCAGCACCTGGCCGAGTCGCAGCGGATCGCCCACCAGCGCAAGCGGGACATCCGGCGCCAGGGCGTTCAGAAGCTCGACGCCCTTGCGCGCCGCCTGGTTCGACACCATCGTGGCGATGTTGTCCATCACCTCGTCGATGCGGAACTCTGTCGCCTCGAGCTCGAGCTTGCCGGCCTCGATCTTCGAGAAGTCCAGGATGTCGTTGATGAGCCCCAGAAGCGCCCGGGCGGATACGTCGATCTTGCCGAGGTAGTCGCGCTGCTTGCGCGTCAGTTCCGTCTTGAGCGCGAGGCCGGCGAAGCCCATGATCGCGTTCATCGGCGTGCGGATCTCGTGGCTCATGTTCGCAAGGAACTCGCTCTTGGTCCGAGTCGCGGCCTCCGCCTCCAGCTTGGCCTCCTCGAGCTCCGCCGTGCGCTCGGCGATCATCTCCTCGAGGTGCTGCCGGTAGCGCCGGAGCTCCGAGACATCCTCGTGCAGGACAACGAAGTTCTTGGGCCTGCCCGCGGCATCGCGCACGAGATAGAAATGGCTCTTGAGCCAGAGGAGCCGCCTCTCGCCGCCGAAGCTCTCCGCAGTGTCGAACGCGAGCTCGGCCGCCGAGACGGCCTCGCCGGCGATCACCCGCTCGATGAGGGCCCTCGCGCCGCTGCGCCGCACCTCAGGGTCCTCGAGCACGTTGTAGCTGCCGATGAGCTCCTGGTTGCGGTGGCCGAAGAGCTTCTCCGCCGCCCGGTTCGCGTCCACCAGCACGCCATCGAGCGAGAATACGTGCGTTGCGACCGGCGACTGCTCCATCATGGTCCTGAAGCGGGCTTCGCTCTCCTTCAGCGCCTCCTCGGCGCGCTGCCTGTCCGTGACATCCCGGATGGACTCGATCGACCCGACGACCTCGCCCTCGAGGCTGTAGATCGGCGCCGCCGCGGCGAACACCACCCGGCTGCCCCCAGGCAGTGCCGGCGCGACCGTCTCGGCCGTGAGGAAGTTCTGCTCCCGGCGGATGCGGCCGTAGTTCTCAGGCAGCTCCTGCCCTGGCCGCAAGGCGAGATCCACCAGGATCGGCCTTCGGTCGCCGTAGAACGGCAGGGCGTAGGCGTATTCGCCCTGGCCGATCATGTCGGCGGCCCTGAGCCCTGTCATCTCCTCCATCGCGCGGTTCCAGGAGATGACCTTCCCTTCCGTGTCGATCACGAACGTCGCGTCGGGCAGGAAGTTGATGATGTCCTCCATCTGCCGCTGAGACTCCTTGAGCGCCTGCTCTGCCTGGTAGCGGTCGGTCAGGTCGCGCACCGACTCGATCGCGCCGACCATATGGCCCTTCGGGTCATAGATCGCGGAGGCCACGCCGAAGACGTAGCGGCCGATGTAGGGCAGCATGGTCTCCACGGCGATGTAGTTCTTCTCGCGGCGCAGGAGTTTGTTGTAGTCGCGCTCCAGCACCTCGTCAGGCAGCAGTGCGAGGTCGATCAGGATCGGCCGGCGCTCGCCGTAGAACGGCACGGCGTAGGCGTGGTCGCCCCGGCCGACGATGTCGGAGGCGGAGACCCCCGTCATCTCCTCCGTCGCCCGGTTCCAGGAGATGACCCTGCCTTCCGTGTCGATGACGAAGGTGGCGTCGGGCAGGAAGTCGATGATGTCCGCGAGGCGCTGATGGGACTCGAGCAGGGCCGCCTCGGTCTGCTTGCGGCCGGTGATGTCCGTGACGAGGGCGAAGGAGCCGAGGATCCGGCCGGTTTCATCCCAGAGCGTCGTCACGTTGAAAAAGCAGTGCAAGAGTTCGCCGGACTTCCGCCGCAGGGCCACCTCGTAGCCGGGCCGGTCCTTCTCGGCGATGCGCGCGATCGAATCCATGAGGATCCTGCGGTTCTCCTCGTCGTAGTAGTCGAGGATGGACCGCCCGAGCATCTCTTCCAGGCTGTAGCCGAGCATTTCACAGAACGCCCGGTTCGCGTCGACCGTCTCGAGCTCGGGCGAGATGAGCCAGTAGCCCTGGGACGTCGTCTGGACAATCTTGCGGTAGACGTCGTCCGGGCCGGTCGCCGTGGCCGCCGCGAGCTCCCGTCGCAGCTCCCCCACCGTCGCCTCGAGCTCCGCGACCTGCCGCTTCAGTTCGGTCGCGGGCTGAGAATCCCTTGGCGCATCCGAAGGCATGTCCCCCATCTCCATCCTAGAGGCCTGCGGCCAGGGCCGGCGGACATCCGGGCCCTGGGCTGCCGACCAATATCTAGCCCTGCGACCTGCCGAGGTAGGCGCCGAGCAGTCCAGCCACCTCTTCGAGGAAGAGGAGCTGGTCTTCCGTGAAGGCCGCAACCGTGCTGTGGTAGGCCTTGAGGATGCCTACGACGCGGCCCTCGTACATCATCGGCGTCGCCGCCGCCGAGATGATGGCCATCTGCAGGAGGTCCTCGAGCTGCGGCTTCAAAGACTCGTCGAGCCTGATGTCGTCGACCACCACGCGCCTGGCCTCGCGCAGCGAGATGCCGGGCGGCATCCTGCCCACCTCGCTCGTCGCGTCGAGCCACTCGGAGAGCTCGGTCGCACCGACTTCGCCGCCGTCGCTCACGATGTCGAATCTGTCGCCGTGGACGATGCCGATCCAGCAGTCGTGGGATCCCGTCACGCGCTCGACATCGCGGATGACGCGCGCGAGGAGGACCGAAGGGTCGCCCGGGTGGGCGACGGCGAAGCGCAGGAGATCGAGGGCCTCGGTACGGCTCGGCAGGAGGCCGCCCCGGTTCGCTGCGAGGATGAGGCCGGCCTCGTCGGCAAGCCCCGCCACGAGATCCGCGAGGTCGCCGCGGATGCGGTTCTCCTCGAGAAACTTGACGGTGAGGATGCCCCAGCCAAATCCGTCCGCCACGACCGGTGCGCCGAAGAGCGAGCCGTAAGCGATGTTGCCGCCCTGCTCGGAGCGGGTCTGGCGGACGAAGGGCCGCTCGGTGATGAACGCGAGCGCCAGGGGATCGGCGGACGAGAGCGGGAGCGCGGCGGGATCAGCCGGCACGCCGGAGGAGGCGACGGGACGGAGCTCCTGCTCGACGAGCCGGCGCAGCACGACGAGGTCGGCGCCGGTGGCGTCGCGCGCCGCGTGGACGATCGCCGCGTAGAGGCCCGGCGCGTCGCCGAGACCCCGCGCAGCCATGCGCACAAGCCGCATCGCCGCGCCGAGGGCCGCCTTCGGGTCCGCGGCCGGCACCGCCCGCCCGGACTGAGGGAATTCCATCTGCGGCGCGAGGAACCCGCTCTTGGGCCTCGCCAGCAGAAAACCTTGCACATAGGCGACGCCGAGTTCACCCAGCGTCCTGAGCTCCGCCTCCGTCTCCACGCCTTCCGCGATCACGGCGATGCCGGCGCGGCGCGCGAAGGAGACGAGCGCCTCGACGAGCTGAGCCTTGGCGCTGTCGCGATCGACGCCATGCACGAGTTCCATGTCCACCTTGGCGAAGTCCGGCCGTAGCGCGACGAGCCGGTTGAGGCCCGAATAGCCCGCGCCGCAGTCGTCCATGGCGATCATGAGGCCGCGCCAGCGCAGCATGTCGAGGGCCAGGTTGAACGCCTGCCAGCGGGTGTCCGGGATGTCGGTCCGCTCCGTCACCTCGAGCACCACCGTGCAGTTCAGCTCCGCCAGCGGGTAGAGGAGCTCCGGGCGGTCCAGCACGGTGGCAGGCGAGACGTTGACGAACAGCATGACCCCGGCGGGGATGTCGCCCACGCTTTGCCTGATGGCTGCGATTGCCAGGTCGTCGAGCTCCGCCTCGGCCTCGGGTCCCGCCGCCCGCGCACAGTCGACGACGTCGAGGATCGCAAGCTCTGTGCCATCCGAGAGCCTCGGCCGGCTGAGCGCCTCATAAGCGGCCACGCGTCCGTGCGTGATGGCTACGATGGGCTGGAAGACGGAGCGCATGTTGAGATCGCCGCGCAACTCTCGCCATACCGGAGCATCCATTTGTGGCAGCAGAGGCGTCGCCCCCATGTCCGCGGGGAGATCGGCCGCCTTCAGGCTCGAAAGCGGCACGCTCACATCGATCTTTGTCGTGGATTCGACTCCTGGCCGAAAGTCCCTCCAAAATGGCCCTTCACAACTGGCCGTTCCTCCCACGCTGTGAGAATGCCGGCCGCAGCCACCTCAGGGCTAGTAGAAGGCGCAGGGACATGGCGAAGAGCGCCAGGCCGAAGGAGCGGAGGGCCAGGGGCCAGCCGAGGAGCGCCAGGGCGAGGGAGAGGAGGTAGAGGGCGAGCAGGACTCCGCGGCCCCTGGGCGGCAGGATCTCAGTGAGCTTCGGCACCGGCCGGCCCTCGACGCGGCCTGCGAGGTGCCGCTCGAAGACGAGGAACGGCAGGATGCGCTCGAGGTAGCCGAGCACAGCGACGGCTATGCCGCCGAATGCCGCCCCAAGGGCGCCCGAGGGTAGGCCGGACGAGAGCAGGACGGCCGCGGCGACGAGCGAGGCCGCCGCCAGGAGGTGGGCGACGCCGGTGAAGGGCGGGAGCCTATGGCTCGGGCTGCGTAGGAGCGATGCGGTCACGAGCGCCAGATGGTAGAGAGCGGCCCCGGCGAGGAGCCAGGCTGCGGCGCTGCCCCAGATCCCCCAGAGCCAGGCTGCGGCGGGCGCGGCGAAGGCGAAGAGCAGGGTTCCCGTGACCGCCGCCCTGTGCCCCAGCTGACGGCCGCGCCCGAACATGCCGAGGAGCTGCCACGAGACACCTGAGAGGAGCGCGCCGAAGCCGGCGCCGAAGGCGAGCGCGAGATGCCAGGGGAGGACGGCGAGGAGATTCGGAAGGTGCGCGGTGAGGCCGATAGCCATCACTAGGCCAAGGACACCCGCGCAAAGAAAGCCTGCGAGTCCGACCAGGAGGCCAAGATGGAGCGGCCGCAGAGCCTGGCTGCGGACGATGGCGGCGAGCGAGCGCACGAAGACCGCCGCGAGGCCGCCGATGGCAAGGAGGCCGCCCAGGGCCAGAAGCGGCGGCAGCGTGAGCCTGAAGCCGGCCGTGAGGCAGATGCCCCCGGCCGGCACGAGGAGCGTCATGAGGCCGAGCAGGGCGGGCCGCGGGTGGCTTCGACCGGTCGTGGCGGCGCTCAGCTGCACCGCAGCGGCTGTCGCCAGGGTGAGAAGCCCTGCGACGAGTCCAAGGTGGATCAGGGCGAGGAGGTCCTGGCCCTGGGGCAGGCCGTGCAGGAGGAGGGTGAGCCCGCTGAGGGCGAGGGCCGCGAGGCCGAGCGCGATGGGCCTGAGAACCACCCCTGGCGGCGGCGCGGTGCGCGGCGTGACGATGACGGGGCCAGCGTCCATCACGCTCGTGGCGCCCTGGCGGCATAGTGGCGGCCGAGCCGCCATCCCGCCGCAGTGAAGAGAACGGCCGCGAGGAGCGCGAAGGCCTCCCCCGCCCGGCTGAGGGGCGCCGAGGGCAGAGCGAGTCCGACGGCGCCGAGCGGAGCCGCGAGATAGAGCGCCCAGCTGCCGTAACGGAGGTATCCCGTCCCGACCATGTCCGTGAGTTTCGGCGCCTTCCGTCCCGGCTCGAGTTCCGCGTAGCTGTGGAACCAGACAAGGAAGGGGGCGATCTTGAAGAGGAAGCCCCAGAGATTCGCACCGGCGAAGCCGAAGACGAAGAGCCAAGCGAAGGCGTAGGGTGAGATGTCGATGACACCGAGG
>DAIBJA010000013.1 GCA_027420455.1 Clostridia bacterium
CGGCCATCGCCTCGTGGTCCGCGTAGATCTCCGTCACGCGTCGCGTCAAAACGTTTGCGGCCTGCTCGGTCGAGAAGAGGAGCTCCCGGCACTTCTCCGCGGAGCGCGCACCCGCCCTGAGCTCCGGCGAGGTGTCCACCGCCTCGGGCCCCGGGGCGGAAAAGTCGCCCGCCGCCATCGCATCCAGGAGAGCCAATGCCGTCAAAGGTGCCGAGGTTGACATAGGAGATCCTCCCTCACGGATCAGGACATTTCCTCTTATTAGTCCTGCCGGTCGGTTTATCTGCCTACGTCCTTCCGGCCGCATATCGGCCATGCTGCGTGGCCCATATGGCACGCACTGACATCAGGAAACCGAGGGCCCGCCCCACTGGGGCAGGCCCTCGGCCGTGCAACGACGTCTCTATCCGAGCGCGCTCGCGCCCAGCCACCGCTCGGCCTCGAGGGCCGCCTGGCAGCCCATGCCGGCGGCGGTGACGGCCTGGCGGTAGACGTGGTCGCGCACGTCGCCCGCGGCGAAGATGCCGGGCACGTGCGTGACGACGCTCTCGTTCAGATATCCCTGGTCGTCGAGGGCGAGCACGCCCTCGACGAACTGGGTGTTCGGGATGTGGCCGATCGCAATGAACAGTCCGTCGACGTCCAACTGCTCCTCGGCGCCGGTCGCGACGTCCTTCAGCTTGAGGCCCCTCAGGCCTTCCTCCGGCTCGCCGACGAAACTCTCGACGACGGTGTTCCAGTGGAACTTGACCTTCGGCTCGTCGAAGGCGCGCTGCTGCATGATCTTCGACGCGCGCAAGGTGTCGCGGCGGTGGATGAGGTGCACCTCCGTCGCGAACCGCGTCAGGAAGAGTGCCTCCTCGAGCGCCGAGTCGCCGCCACCGATCACGGCCACCTTGAGGCCGCGATAGAAGGCGCCGTCGCAGGTGGCGCAGGTCGAGACGCCATGGCCGATGTATTCGCGCTCCCGCGGCAGACCGGGCCACCTGGCCGTGGCGCCCGTGGCGATGACCACCGCGTGCGCCTTGATGGTGCGGCCGTCGTCGAGCACCACGCTGTGCGGTGCCCCCGGTTCGATCCGCTCGACGCGCCCGCCTTCGTAGCGAGCGCCGAAGCGTTCGGCCTGCTGACGCATGTTCTGGACGAGATCGAAGCCGTTGATCCCCTCGACAAAACCGGGGTAGTTCTCTACCTCCGAAGTAAGGGACAGCTGTCCGCCCGGCTCGTCGCCCTCGAGCACCAAAGGATTCAGGTTTGCGCGGGCGGTGTAGATGGCGGCGGTCAGGCCGGCGATGCCCGACCCGATCACCAGGACCTTCTCCGCTTCCTCGGACACGGGAGTTCCCTCCTTCAACCTTCGGCTCCTAGCGTAGACCATCGCCGATACTATGCCAAGTATCCCGCGAACGCGATCGGACGCCCGGTGGCCGCAGCCCTCGGCGGACACCCGCCTGCTAGTGTGCACGACCACGCCGCTGCCAAGCCTTCCAGCCAGGGATGGCCCTGGGCCTTTTGGCCCAGCCTAACTGGACAGGGCGCCGCCCATGCCATGATAATGGGCCGAGACAGAGGAAGACGAGACAATCCGGTGAGGGGAGGGTCTGCGGCCCCGGGGCCGCGGGCGCAAGACACATGTACCTGCCGCAGCTCCATCCCTACATCATTCAGTTCTCGAGCGGGTTCGGCATCCGCTGGTACGGCTTCTTCATGGCCGTATCGATGCTGCTCGGCGCCGCCTACATGGTACGCGAGGGCATGCGCCGCGGCTGGACGGAGAACGCGATTACCTCGGTCGCCATCTGGGCGATCGTCGGCGGCGTCGTTGGCGCCAGGCTCGTGTTCGTGTTCGCCAACGACCCCCTTTGGATCGTCCACGACCCCCTGCAGGTCTTCCGCATCTGGCAGGGCGGGCTCGCCTGGGACGGCGGCCTCCTTGGCGGCCTCCTCGGAGGCTACCTCAGCTGCCGCGCCAACCGCCTGCCGTTCCAGGGTCTTCTGGACCTGGCGGTGCCGGGCCTGTCGATCGGCTACATCCTGGTGCGCATCGGCAACATTTTCAACCACGAGGTGCTGGGACGCTTCACCGGCATGGGCTTCCGCTGGCCGGCACAGCTGATCGGCTCGGCGATCGGCCTTGTGCTGCTGCTGCGCTACTTCTACATCCAGCGCAAGTACGGCAAGCTGCCGAACGGCTACCAGTTCTGGACGTTCAACCTCTGGTACCAGCTCTTTCGCGGCCTGATCGAGGAGTCGGTGCGGCAGAACCCGCTCTACGGCATCGTCTACATCAACCACTACCTCGGCATCGGCTTCATGACCCTCGAACAGTGGTTCACGCCGGTGATCTTTCTCATCGCCGGGTACATGTATCTGAGGGTGATGCGACAGTGGCGCTCGCAGCAGGGCCAGGTCGAGGCGTCGGGCGAGGCGACGCCCTGAGCCTTCTCCGATGCTAGAATCGGACCATGGAGGTGTGATCGCATGCTCGAGGAAGTCACGCGCGTCATCGAGGAGCTGCGACCGGAGCTCCGTCAGGACGGTGGCGAGGTCGAGCTCGTCGACGTCCAGGGGAGCGACGTGTTCGTGCGGCTGAAGGGGCACTGCATCGGCTGCCCCATGTCCGCCTTGACGGTGAAGCAGAAGCTCGAGCTGGCCCTGCGCCGGCAGGTCTCCGGTGTGGAGCGCGTTCGCGCCGTCTCCTGAATCCCATCCGGTGAAGGCGGGCTGCCATGGGCGGCCCGCCTTCAGTGTCCCCCCGCGTAGACAAGGATCCAGCGCAAAGTTTGTCTAATCCTGGTGTCGACTACTTTGCACTGGAGGAAAATCCATGCTATCCCTCGCCCTGGCCGCGCTCCTTCACTTTCGCGACGTACCCACGGACAGCTGGGCGTTTCCCGATGTCACGATGCTTGCCTCCGCCGGTGTGCTGCATGGAGAATCGTCCGGGCTCTTCGAGCCGGGGTCCCCGGTGAGCCGCCAGCAGGCCGCCGCCACCCTGGCGCGGGCCCTGGCGCTCCCCGCCGCGACCCTTCCACCGATGCGCGACAGTCGGGATTTGAGCCCGACCTTGCGTCCGGACGTGGCAAGAGCGGTCCAGGCGGGCATCCTGCGCGGCACCGCAGCCGGCTACCTTGAACCGACGCAGCCGCTCAATCGTGCGGCGGCCGCGGCGCTGATCGCGCGGGCCTTCAAGATCGCGCCGCAGCCGGGGGCCCTTGTTTTCGAGGACAAGGCCGCGATCCCGGCCTACGCCGCGGGTGACATCGCCGCCCTCTCGGCCGACGGCATCGTCCTCGGCGATGTCGAGGGCGACTTTCTCCCGCTCGCCCGCGTCACGCGGGCCGAGTGGGCCGCCATGCTCCTGCGCGCGATCGCCTACGACCACGGCGCGGCCGGCGTCAGGAACATCGTGGCCGGTTCCCTCGCGGACGTCTACCCGCCCGACGACCCCGCGCTCGCGGCCGCGAGTCCCTTGGGCGGCGGTGCGGGGGCGATCGGCGTCGCGGGGCGCACGCTCGACCTCATGCAGGCCGCCTTGGTCTACCGCGGCTCCTCCGGCGCGGACCTCTTCGCCTTGCACGCCGGCGACCTGGTCGCGGCGTTCGTCGCCAAGGATGGCAGCTCGCCTCTCCTGCTCGATCTCGCGCCCGCGGCCGCCCAGCCCCTGCAGGGAGAGGTGGCCGACCTCTCGCCAGGGACCCTCTACCTCGACAGCGGCACGGAACTGCCAATCGGCCAGGGCGCCACCATCACGTACGGCGGGCGCAGCGTCGCCGTGCAGGCTTGGCCTTCCTATCTCCTCTGGTCCCAGGTGACGGCGCAAGAGGATCCCTTGACCCTCACCGTCACAGGGCCCTACGCCTTCGACCTCGCAGGCACGATCGCTTCCGTCGACCAGAACGGCTTCACGCTGCGGCTGGACGCCGCGAGCGCCCTCAGCCCGCTCCTCCCGTCGCTCGGGGCCGGTGACCTTGTCACGATCAAGGTCGACGGGTCGACAACCGTGGCTGGCCTCGGCGCGAGCCCGCCCAGCCTGCCGGCCGTGGGCCTCTCGGCGGTGGTCCAGGGCAGGGTGGAGACGGACGGCAGCGTGGCCGCCGACCAGGTGGCCCTCAGCCAGTAGAGCAAGCAGGCAGGCGGCCGGCGCGGGTAGGACCCGCGGCCGGCCGCCTGTGATTTCGCTGCGTCAGTAGGTGGTGGTCAGGCGGTAGCTGCCGCCGCCGAGGCTCTGGCTCTGGACCCGGAAGGCCTGCACCAGATCCTGCACCGGGATCATCGGCTGGCCCGAGATCACCTCGGCGGGGGCCAGCTTGACGCTGCGCCCGTCGAGGCTGCCCTGGCCGCGCCCGACCGCCAGCGTGAGGGTGTCCTTGCCCAGCACGACCTCGAACGTCTTGGCGCTCGCCTGGTAGTTGACGAGGGCGCCCGTCGCCTGCTCGACCGCCGTCGTGGAGAGGTAGAGCTGGCCGCCCTTCATGGCGGGGGCGTGACCGAGCGCGTCCTGCTGCCCGTCCGCCGTCAGCCAGAGCGACCCGACCTTCAAGGTCGCCTTCATGCTCGGCGTGCCGCCGAGAGAGGCCTGCGCGGCGACGAGCGGCGCCTGCGTGCCCGTCACGATGTAGGTGGGGGTGATGCCCTTGTGCTCGATGTTGCTGCCGTTCGGCGTCATCCACTGCGCGATGGTGATCTTGAGGTAACCGCCCTGCTGCATCGGCATCACCTGCTGCGCGATGCCCTTGCCGAACGTCTGGGTGCCCATCAGGCGACCCTCGTGGTTCTGCACGATCGCAGCCGAGAGGATCTCCGCCGCGCTCGCGGTGCCGCCGTTCACGAGCACCACAAGCGGCACGCCGAGCGACTTGCCGCTCTGCGAGGAGTACACCTGCGCCGGGTAGTTCTTGCCGACCAGCGTCGCGACCTTGCCCTTCGGGATGATATCCTGCGCGATGCCAACCGCCTGGTCGACGTAACCGCCCGGGTTGTTGCGCATGTCCAGGATGTACGCCCGCGGGTGGTACGGCTTCAGCCGATCGAGAGCCGACTGGAACGCGCTCGCGGCGTCCTGCGAGAACTGCGAGAGGGTGATGAGCCCGATGCCGTGCGGCAGCATCTGGTCCGTCGCGGTCGGGATGGTGATCAGGGCCCGCGTCAGGGTGACGGTGTAGGGGTGACCGCCGCGGCTGAACACCAGCGTCACCTTGGTGCCCGGGTTGCCGCGCACAGCGTTCGCCACCTGGTCCGCCGACCAGCCCGCGGTGGACTTGCCGTTGACCCGGATGAAGATGTCCCCCGTCTGCACGCCTGCCTTGGCGGCGGGCGAGTTCGGGAAGACCGTCATGACCTCGACGCCCTGGGCGACCTGGTCCAGTTCGGCGCCGATGCCGGCGTACTGCCCGTTCACCTGCTGCGTGAACTGCTGGTACTCGGACGGCGTGTAATAGACCGTGTAGGGGTCGTTCAAGGCACCGGTCATGCCGTCGATGGCACCCTGGATCAGCTTGCTGTTATCCACAGGGGTGTAATAGTTCTGGGTAATGGTTTGATAGATCTCCTGCAAGAGCGGAAACGACTCGGTGAAGGCCGGCTGGGTCGTGGCGCGGACGGCGGGCGCGATCGCGACACCGGCCACGACGCCGATGAGCAGGAGGCCGACACCGAAAAGGACGTTCTTGCGCAGCATGGGCACCTCCCGATGACGTTAGGCTACCACTTCTGGGAGCCTGCGCGAAATCCCGCGGCCTCCGTAGCCCTTGTGCCTCTCCACTCGCCGTGCCGCCATGGATAGTGAGCGACCGGGCGGCGAGGAGTCTCCTCGTCCGTCCGGCCGTGGCCCATCGGATTCAGAAGAGGTAGCGCAGAGCGGTGCGCGCGTCCTCCGACATGAACTCCGGCGACCAGGGCGGCGACCAGACGAGCTTCACCTCGACCTCCTCGGCACCGAGTTGGCCGAGCTGCATCTGGATCCCCCGCTCGATCTGGGAGTAGAGCGGGCAGCCCATCGTCGTGAGCGTCATGTCGATGTGCACCTGGCGTCCGTCCTCGGATACCTCGACCCCGTAGACCATGCCCAAGTTGACGATATCGATCCCGATCTCCGGGTCGATGATGCTCTTGAGCTCCTCGTAGACCTGCTCCTTGGTCAGCATGCTGATCCCCCGCTTCCGCTGCCAGTTTAACATGCCCGATCAGCGTGGCAAGCGTGGACGACCCGGGCAGGGGCCGGCATGTCGCGCGGGAAGTCGGCCGTCAACCCGTGCACTTCGCGACGAAGACGCTATGATAAATATGTTGCTCTTCGGCCAGTCGCGACGCACTTCATCCATCTTTATTTAAGTTGAAGGGGACCTGCATGCTTCAAACAGAGCCGCACGCCGGGACGCGCCCTGCCGCCCCCGTGCATCGCACCGCGTTTTGGGCCCTCATTTGGGCACATCTCAACAACGACGCCCTGGCGAATTATCTGCCGGGCATCCTGCCGTTGATCGCGACGGAGCGCCACGTACCGCTCTTCCTGCTGACGAGCCTCGTGACCATCCTGATGTTCGGCCAGATGGTGCAGCCGCTTTCCGGCCTGCTCGCGGACCGGATTGGCGGTCGAGCGCTCGCGATCGGCGGTCCGCTCCTTTCCGTCGTGGGCGTGACGCTCGTGTCGGTCTCGCCGGCCTATGCCGGCATGGCCGCGGGCCTCTTCCTGGCCGGCATCGGCTCGACGCTGTTCCATCCCCAGGCCATGGCGGTCACCCGCAGCCTGGCGGGCAAGCGGCCCGGCTTCACGATGTCGCTCTTCATGGTTGGCGGCGAATTCGGCCGCGCCGTCGGCCCGCTGGTCGCGACGCTGCTCGCGACGGCGTTCGGCCTCGCGCACCTCTGGCTTGTGGGCGTGCTGGTCGTCTTGACCTGGCCCTGGCTGCTGCGCGTCGTACCGGCCCTGCCGAAGAGGACGTCGAGGCAGGCCCCGGTGCAGTTCCGCCGCCACTTCAAGCCTGCCCTGGCCTTGGTCGCGTTCGCGGGGCTGAGGGCCGGCGCCATCTCCACCGTCACGACCTTGATGCCGATCCTCTGGCACCGCTCCGGCGGCTCCCTGGTGCTCGGCGCCTCCCTTGTCACGACGATGATCGGCATCGGCATCATCGGCAACCTCGCGGGCGGCCTGCTGCGCGACCGCCTGGGCAGCGGCGTGGTGCTCTGGGGATCCTCCATCGCGGGGCTCGTGCTGCTGGCCCTGCTGCCGCTCGCGCACGGCCTCACCTTCTGGCCGATCCTCGCCCTCCTCGGCATCGCCCTCTTCAGCACCTCGCCGGTCACGAGCCTGATCGGCCAGGACATCTTCAAGGAGAACCCCGGCCTGGGCTCCGGCGTCGCGCTCGGCCTCGGCAACGGCGTCGGCGCCATCCTGCTGCTGCCGATTGGATTCGCGGCGGCGCGCGTCGGGCTTACCTTCGGCCTCGCCTTGGGCGCCCTCCTCCTGGTGCTTGCCTTCTTCAGCATCCGGCCGCTACTGGCCGCGACCGCCGAACACCGCACCGCCTGAGTTGCGGCCGGCGCCGTGGGTTTAGGACCTTCGGCACCCAAATGGGCCAACATGGCAAGTCCACCAGCGCAGTTCTCGCCAGGGTTTGAACAGTTCACTTTCCAACCGACAGGTCTGAAGCCTTCGCCTTCAGGCGAAGAGCTTTCAGCAGTCCGGCAAGGGCAGGCACAGTTGACCTAAGATGGGGGTGAGGGGTGGGAGTTGTGGAGTACCGACGAGGGAGCCACACGGTCTACACATTGAGTATCACGTGGTATGGGTGACGAAGTACCGATACGCGGTGCTAGCGGGCGAGGTGGGAAGCGCAGGGCAAGCTGATACCCGAACACACGGCCGGGAAGCATGGCCGCTATGACTTGGCCAAGCTCAAGCCGGAGATGTACCGCAGCGCGCCGGATGAGCGGCGAACGATCGCCTACGCCCGTGTGTCCAGCCATGACCAGAAGGGCGACCTGGAACGGCAGAAGCAGGTCTTGGAATTGTACTGCGCCCGCCAGGGCTGGACGTTCGAGATGGTGTCGGACCTCGGCTCGGGCATAAACTACCAGAAGAAGGGACTCAGGCGTCTCCTCGGCGAAATCCTCGACGGCCACGTCGGCCGACTGGTGATCACCCACAAGGACAGACTGCTGCGGTTCGGAGCCGAACTGGTTTTTGCCATCTGCGAGGCCAAAGAGGTCGAAGTCGTCATCCTCAACCAGGGTGAGGACACAACGTTCGAAGAGAATCTGGCCAAGGACGTGCTGGAGATCATCACCGTGTTCTCGGCCAGACTCTATGGCAGCCGCTCAGGCAAGAACCAGAAGCTGCTCGAAGGCGTGAAGAAGGCGGTGGAGGAGGCAGAGGGATGCTGATGGCCCACCGGATCGCCCTTGACCCGAACAACCGCCAGGCCACGTACTTCGCCAAGGCGGTGGGGACAGCACGCTTTGCGTATAACTGGGCGCTCGTCGGGTGGGGCCGCCAGTATGCCGCACACCACGAGGACCCCTCTCTTCCCGCGCCGTCGGAGACCGCCTTGCGCCGACAGCTCAACGCGATCAAGCGCACGGAGTTCCCCTG